>SLRS01000039.1 GCA_007130855.1 Trueperaceae bacterium
TGCCGCCGACACCCTCCTGGACACGTCGCCTCGCCCGATCCATGCCGTGTATCCCTCGGGACATTCGTCCCCCCGGCCGCTCGCGAACGGCTGTGCTACAGTCGTCGGAGCCACAGGCCACGAAGTCCGCCTAGGACGGCATGGCCGAGTCTCGGGCAGAGCCCGACATGCTTGAGGAGGTCGCTCTGTACTGCCTCGTCGAGTGCGCCGCCCCACGCGGGGTGGATTCCGTCAGGCGCCAGCCGTGCGCCGTCTCCGATGCTGCCGAGGTCATGGCCTGATGCCGCAGTACTTCCCGCCCAACGTCAACGCCTTCGTACGCTGGTCGATCCTCGGTGGCGGCGCATTCCTGGTGGCGCTGCTGGTGGCCTTGCCCATCTACGCACGGACCATGAACAACGCCGTCGGCGTCCCAGTCGCCCAGCCGATCGACTTCGCCCACAACCTCCACGCCGCCCAGCTCGGCATCGACTGCCGCTACTGCCACACCACCGTCGAGGTGGCCGGCTTCGCCAACGTACCGGCGAGCGAGACCTGCATGACCTGCCACTCGCAGGTGCGCGTCGGCGCGCCGCAGCTCGCGGCCCTGTGGGTCTCGTGGGAGCGCGACACCCCGATCCGCTGGAACCGTGTGCACGACATGCCCGAGTACGTCTACTTCGATCACAGCGCACATCTGAGCAACGGTGTCGGCTGCAGTACCTGCCACGGCCGCGTCGATCAGATGGAAGGCATTTGGAAGAACGAACCCATGACCATGGGCTGGTGCATGGAGTGCCACCGCGCGCCCGAACGGTTCTTGCGTCCCCGCAGCGAGGTCTTCAACATGGCATACCGGCCGCCGCGCGACCAGCTCATCCTCGGGCAAGAGCTGGTCTTCGCCTACCACGTCGACACGGAGAAGCTCATTCAGTGCTCGACGTGCCACCGATGAACGAGCAGGCGCACGACGAAGCGCGCACCGCGCCGGGCGATCCGCTCGTCCAGGGCGAGCGACTCGACCTGGCCGCCATCCGGACGCGGCTCGAGCAGGCCCGCGGCGACGGCTTCTGGCGTAGCCTCGACGAGATCGCCGACACCCATGAGTTCCAGGAGTTCATGCGCAAGGAGTTCCCGCGCCAGGCCGCGCCGCTGGAGAGCTCGCTCGATCGGCGCGCCTTCCTCAAGCTCCTGGGCGCCTCGATGGCGCTGGCCGGCCTCTCGGCCTGCGCGCGACCGCCGGCGCCGCACCAGCAGATCGTGCCGTACGTGCGGCAGCCCGAGCAGATCGTTCCCGGGAGGCCCCAGTTCTACGCCACGGCCGTCGTCACCGGCGGCTACGCCGAAGGCGTGCTGGCCGAGAGCCATCAAGGACGCCCCACCCGCGTCGAAGGCAACCCCGACCACCCCGCCAGCCTCGGCGCGGCAGCCCCCACCACCTCGGCGACGGTCTTGTCGCTCTACGACCCCGACCGCTCGCAGGCTGTGCTGGAGCGCGGCAACGGCCGCAGCTGGGATCAGCTGATCAGCGCGCTGCGCAGCGCGCTGGAGGACTCGAGCGACGGCAGCGGCGTGGCGCTGCTCACCGAAACCGTCACCTCCCCCACCCTTGCGCTCCAACTGCGGCGGCTGCTGTCCGCCTACCCCGCGCTGCGCTGGCACCAGTGGGACGCACTCCACGCCGACGCCGTCGTGGCCGCGTCGCGCCTCGCCTTCGGCGAGGACGTCGCGCCCGTCTACGACTTCGCTGCCGCCGACATCGTGTTCTCGCTCGACGCCGACTTCACCAACCGCGGCCCCGGCCGGCTGCGCTACGCGCGCGACTTCGCCCGACGTCGCCGCGTCCGCTCGGCCGACGACGACATGAACCGGCTGTGGCAGGTCGAGAGCACCCCGAGCCCGACGGGGTCGGTCGCCGACCACCGGCTGGCGCTGGCGCCTGCCGACGTGGCCGCGTTGGCCGCTTGGGTGGCGGGCGAACTCGGTGTGGCCGGCGCGCCCGCCGCCACCCTGCCCGAGCGGGTGGCGCCGACTTGGGCGCAGGCGCTCGTCGACGACCTGCGCGAGCACGCGGGGCGCTCACTGGTGCTCGCCGGGCTCGACCAAGACCCGGCGGTGCACGCCTTGGCCCACGCCATCAACGACGCCCTCGGCAACGTCGGTGCCACCGTGCGCTACATCGCCTCGCCCGAGGCACAACCGGCCGTGCACGCGCAGTCGCTGGCCGAACTCGCCGAGGCCATGCACGCCGGCGCGATCGGCACGCTGATCGTCATCGGCGCGAACCCTGTCTACAGTGCCCCGGCCGCGCTCCGCTTCGACGCGGCTCTGGAGCACGTGGCGCTCTCGGCCCACCTGGGCCACGGCTTCGACGAGACGGCCGCGCTCGCCACCTGGCATGCGCCGCTGGCGCACGTGCTCGAGACCTGGGGTGACGCGCGCGCGTTCGACGGCAGCGTCACCATCACCCAGCCGCTCTTCGCCCCGTTCTACGGAGGACGCAGCGAGCTCGAGCTGCTCGCGGGCCTGCTGGGGGACGCGCAGACCGACCCCTACGAGATCGTCCGCGCCGCCTGGGAAGCCCGGGTGGAGGGCGACTTCGGCGCCTTCTGGCAGCGCAGCCTGTTCCGCGGCGTGGTCGACGGCAGCGCCGCGCCCGAGCGCAGCGTCTCGCTCCAGGCACTCGACGTCGAACTGCCGGCCCGCGCCGACCTGGTGCTGCACCTCGTTCCCGATCCGAGCCTGGGCGACGGCCGCCACGCCAACAACGGCTGGCTGCAAGAACTCCCGCGCCCGTTCACCAAGCTCACCTGGGACAACGCGGCGATCATGGCGCCGACCACCGCCGAAGCGCTCGGCGTCAGCAAGGAGGACCGCCTCGCGCTGACGACTGCCGACGGCAGTGTCACGCTGCCCGTGTGGGTCCAGCCCGGGCAGGCACCCGGCGTGATCAGCGCCTGGCTCGGGCACGGCAGGCGCCGCGCCGGCCGGGTCGGTAACGGCGTCGGCGTCGATCTCGCGCCCGTGCGACCCCGCGCCGGCGCGGTCACCCGCGTCACGGCCGCGGGACGCGAGCGCGGCCGCCATCGCCTCGCCACCACGCAGCCCCATCACAATCTCGACGGCACCGGCGAGCGGCGTCACATCGTGCGCGCGGGCACGCTCGCCGAACTGCGCGCCGAGCCCGATCATCCGTCGTTCGTGCACCCGTTCGTGCACCACGAGTCCGACATCTTCCCGCCGTGGCCCTATACCTCCTACAAGTGGGGCATGGTCATCGACATGACCGTCTGCACCGGCTGCAACGCCTGCGTCACCGCCTGCCAGTCGGAGAACAACATCCCCATCGTCGGCAAGCAGCAGGTGCTCGTGGGCCGCGAGATGCACTGGATCAGGGTGGACGCCTACCACCGCGGCGGCATCGACGACCCCGACTTCTATCACATGCCGATGGCCTGCCAGCACTGCGAACAGGCCCCGTGCGAGCCGGTGTGCCCGGTGGCGGCCACGGTCCACGACCACGAGGGTCTCAACGTGATGGTCTACAACCGTTGCGTAGGCACTCGCTACTGCGCCAACAACTGTCCCTACAAGGTGCGGCGCTTCAACTACCTGCAGTACGCCGAGCTCTCCACCGATGCGACCGAGTTGTCGCTGGCGAACAATCCCGACGTCACCGTGCGCAGCCGCGGGGTGATGGAGAAGTGCACCTACTGCACCCAGCGGATCACCACGGCGCGCATCCAGGCCGGTAACGAGGGCCGCCGCATCGTCGACGGCGAAGTGGTCCCCGCCTGCGAGAGCGCCTGCCCGACCGAGGCGATCGTGTTCGGCGACCTCAACGACGAGCAGAGTCGTGTGAGCGAGGCCAAGCGCTCGGTGCTCGACTACGCGTTGCTCGAGGAGCTCAACACCCAGCCCCGCACGACGTACCTGGCGCGGGTCGGCAACCCGCACCCGGCGGTGCCCGAGAACGGGAGGAGCTGATGCCCACCTCCGTCAACGCGGTGGAGACCAACCGTGTCCTGGGCCCCGGCCAGACGCCCGCGAGCATCGACGACACCGTCAACACGCCCGTCCTGGCCGGCCTCGACCGCACCCCACTGTGGTGGTGGATAGGGTTCGCGATCAGCGCGGCCCTGCTCGGCCTCTACCTGGTCTCGGTGGTGCGGCTCGTCACGGTCGGCACCGGCATCTTCGGCAACAACATGCCCGTCGCCTGGGCCATGCCGATCATCAACTTCGTGTGGTGGATCGGTATCGGCCACGCCGGCACGCTGATCTCGGCGGCGTTGCTGCTCTTCCGCCAACCCTGGCGGACCTCCATCAACCGTTTCGCCGAGGCGATGACCATCTTCGCGGTGGTATGCGCAGGGCTCTACCCGATCTTGCACCTCGGCCGGCCTTGGGTGTTCTACTGGCTGCTCCCCTATCCCAACACCTTCGGCCTGTTCCCGCAGTTCCGCAGCCCGCTCGCGTGGGACCTGTTCGCGATCTCCGCCTACGCCACGGTCTCGCTGGTGTTCTGGTACATCGGCCTCATCCCCGACCTCGCCACCTTGCGTGACAGCGCCCGGAACCGCTTCCAGAAGCTGCTCTACGGGGTCCTCTCGCTGGGCTGGACCGGCTCGGCCCGTGGCTGGACGCGCTACATGCGCGCCTACCTGATCCTGGCCGCGCTGTCGTTCCCGCTGGTGCTGTCGGTGCACAGCACCATCGCCTTGGACTTCGCCGTGTCGGTGGTGCCCGGCTGGAACAACACCATCATGCCGCCGTACTTCGTGGCGGGTGCGGTGTTCGCCGGCTTCGCGATGGTGCTGATCCTGGCGATCCCGCTGCGCCGTGCGTTCCACCTGCGCAGCGTCATCACCATGCGCCACCTCGACAACGCCGCCAAGCTGCTTCTGGGCACCGGCATGATCGTGGTGTACGGCTATGCGATCGAGTTGTTCATGGCCTGGTACTCGGGCGTCGAGTTCGAGGTGTACATGGCCTACAACCGCGTGTTCGGCGCCGATCACTGGTGGGCCTTCTGGCTGCTGATCGCCTGCAACTTCGTGGCGATCCAACCGCTGTGGTTCCGCCGGGTGCGCCAGAGTCCGCTGGCGCTGTTCGTGATCGGGGTGATCGTGTCGATCGGGATGTGGCTCGAGCGCTTCGTCATCATCGTCGTGTCGCTGACCAAGGACTTCCTGCTCAGCTCGTGGTTCAACTACGTGCCGACCTTCTGGGACTGGGCCCTCTTCATCGGTAGCTTCGGCTTGTTCGGGACGCTCTTCTTCGCGTTCTTGCGGCTGCTGCCGCTGGTCGCGACCTCGGAGATGAAGGAGATGGCACACCACGACGCGCAGCACGGTTCGGACCACTTCGAGCACATCCGCGGCGAGTACTACGGCGAGGGGGGTCGGGCATGAGCGACGTCGCCAGCGCACCCCACGACGCCGCTGCGGGCGGCGCCGCCGAGCTCTACGGACTGGCCGCCGAGTACGCGGCCCCGGAGCAGGTCGTCAGCGCCGCCGAGGCGGCCCAACGCGCCGGATACCGGGTCATGGACGCCTATACGCCCTACCCCGTCGAGGGCCTCGACGCGGCCCTCAGCCAACCCTCCAGCAAGCTGGGCTTCCTCGTGCTGGCCGCCGGCTTCGCCGGCATCATCCTGGGCTACGGCATGCAGTGGTACGCCAGCGTGGAGTTCTACCCGCTCAACGTCGGTGGCCGGCCCCTGAACTCGTGGCCCAACTTCATCGTGATCACATTCGAAGTGACGGTGCTGCTGACCGCGCTCACCACCGCGGTCGTGATGCTGCTGCGCAACGGCCTCCCGCGGCCCTACCACTCGATCTTCAACACGCCTGGCTTCGAGCGCGTCTCGCGCGACCGCTTCTTCTTGTGCATCGAGGCTCGCGATCCGAGCTTCGACCTCGCCGGTACCCGCGCCTTCCTGGAGGACACCGGACCGCTGGCGGTGGTGGCGGTGGAGCGATGAGCGCGCAGCGCTCCGAGCAGCGGCTGCGGCTCGCCCTCCTGGCGCTCCTGGCGCTGGCGCTCCTGGCAGGCTGCGGACGCAACATGGCCGAGCAGCCGCGGCTCGGTCCGTTGCAGGAGAGCCCCTTCTTCCCGGACCGCAGCGGCAGCCTCCCGCTCGTGGAGGGGACCGTGTCGCGCGAGCGCGGCGCCATCGATCCGGTCTTCTTCACCGGCACGCGTGCGGGTGCGCTGGTCACCGAGCTGCCCGTCGAGCTCACCCTCGCATTGGTCCAGCGCGGCCAGGAACGCTACGACATCTTCTGTGCCATGTGCCACGGGTACACCGGCGACGGCGACGGCATGATCGTGCGCCGCGGCTTCCCACGGCCCGTCTCGTTCCACGAGCAGCGCCTCCTCGATGCCTCGGTCGGCTACTACTTCAGCGCCATGACCAACGGCTTCGGACGCATGTACCCGTATGCGAGCCGCATCCCGGCCGAGGACCGCTGGGCCATCGCTGCCTACGTGAAGGCGTTGCAGCTGTCGCAGAACGCCACCGTCGATGACGTGCCGGCCGACGTCCGCCGGGCGCTGGAACTCGGGACCAGCGAAGGGAGAGCGCCCCGATGAGCCCCTCCTTCTCCGCGTCGAGACCGTTGTGGGTGGCCCTCGTGGTGGGCCTGGTCGGGCTGCTCGCCGGCCTGCTGCTGAGTCTCGGTCAGGGCACGTTCTTCGGCGGCTACCTGATGGCCTTCCTGTTCTGGGCGGGCCTGTCGCTCGGCGCCCTAGCGCTGCTGGCCGTCAACCACTTGGCGGGCGGCTCCTGGGGTGCCGTGGTCCGCCGACCGCTGGAGGCCATGGTGGCGGCACTGCCGCTCACCGCCTTGTTCTTCGTGCCGGTCGCCTTCGGCGTCCAGGCGCTCTACCCGTGGGCCGATCAGGCCTACGTCGCTGCGCACCCGCTGGTCGAGTTCAAGGTCGGCTACCTCAACGTCCCCTGGTTCGTCATCCGAGGCGTGCTCTACTTCGCCGCCTGGATCGCCATCGCCTGGTTCTACCTGCGCAACGCCCGCGAGCAGGACGAGCGTCCGGCGGACGCCGGCCTGCTCGGCTACCGGATGAAGTCGCTCAGCGGACTGGCGATCGTCGTGTACGTGATCACCGTGACGCTGGCCACGGTGGACTGGGGGATGTCGCTCACGCCCGAGTGGTGGTCGGGGATCTACGGCCTGATCTTCATGATCAGCCAGGCGATCTGCGCGATGGCGCTCACGATCCTCCTGATGACCGGCCTGGCCCGCACCGATGCCAAGGTCGACGCGCTGCTCACCTGGAAGCGGCTGCAAGACCTCGGCAACTTCCTGATGGGCTTCATCATGTTCTGGGCCTACGTCAACATCAGCCAGCTGATCATCCAGTGGTCGAACAACATCGTCGAGACCAACACCTTCTACGTGCTCCGCTTCGATGTCGAACCGTGGCGCGGCCTCGGCATCTACCTGGCCGTCGCCGGCTTCGCCCTCCCCTTCCTGATCCTCTTCTCGCGCTGGGTGAAACGCCAACGCGGGGTGTTGGCGTTCATGGCCGGGTGGGCGATCTTGAACCAAGTGCTGCACACGTACTGGTTCCTGGCGCCCGAGGTCGGTCGGATCGGCCTACCGCTCCTGAGCGACGTGCTGTCGTTCCTGGGCCTCGGCGGCATCTGGTTCGCCTTCGTGCTGCGCAGCCTCGCCTCGCGGAGCCTGATCCCCGTCAACGATCCGCGCCTCAAGCACCCGCCGGTTCCTGCCCACGCTGGCGGCCACCCTGCCCCAGCCGCGCAGCCGAGCGCTGCGGCCACCGAGGTGCGCCATGCCTGACCAGCCACGGCGTCAGTACATCATCAGCGAGGTCGCCGTGCGGCGGGCCTTCCTCGTCGGCGGCGCCGGCATGATCGTCGTGATCCTGGCGTTGCTGACCTTGATCACGACCCGGCCTCAGGGCCAGTTCCGGGCGCTCGACGACAGCCAGCATCGGGCCCTCCTGGCCGAAGCCGAGGCCCGGTTGGCCGGGTTCGAGCTGCTCGCCGACGGTATGGCCCGGATCGACATCGATCACGCCATGGAGCTGGTGGTGGAGCGCGGCGTCGACCTCGTCTTCGCCGAGGTCGCGCCCGCGGTCGACCCGACCGCGGTCGATCCGACCGCGGTCGATCCGACCGCCGTGGCCGAGGCCGACGGCAGCGCGATCTACGCCGCGCAGTGCATGGCCTGTCACCAAGCCGACGGCAGCGGGGTCCCTGGCGCCTTCCCGCCGCTCGCCGGTCACATGGCCGACCTCTACGCGGCCGATCCCGCGTACGGCGTGCAGGTGCTGCTCTACGGCCTGCAGGGACAGATCGTGGTGCACGGCGTCAGCTACAACGGCGTCATGCCCGCCTTCCCACGGCTCAGCGACGCCGAGATCGCCGCGGTCCTGAACCACACCATGGTGGCGTGGAGCGACGCGGACGAGCTCGGCGATGCCTTCGTGCCCTATGCGCCCGACGACGTCGCGGCCGAGCGAGATCGTCCTTGGGCCGCCGGCGACGTGCTCGCACGCCGCGGTGAGCTCCCGCTGGACTGAGCTCCTCCCCGGCCTCGGCATGCAGGGCCCGGTCCGAACCCGTCGGCTCACGTCTTGCCGGCAGCCGGCTCCTCGGTGGTCGCGGCGTGGCGCGCGTCGCGGCGCCGCTGACTCGCGCGCGCGTGCGCTCGCTCGAGCGGCGCGAACAGGCGCAGGCCGGCCTGCATCAACGGCCCGATCGACAGCGCGAACACCAGCGTCCCGACGCCGACCGTGCCGCCGAGCACGTAGCCCAGCGCCAGCACGCACACCTCGACCAGGGTCCGCGACCGCGACACCGTGGTGCCGAGCAAGCGCGCGAGCCCCAAGGCGAAGCCGTCGCGCGGCCCGGCGCCGAGCCCGGCCGTGAGGTAGAAGCCGGTCGCGGCCCCATTGAGCAGCAGCCCGGCACCGAACAGCGCCGCACCGGCCGGCCACGTCGCGGGTGCAGGCAGCAGCGGCAGCGTCAGGAAGGCGTCCACCCACAGCCCCACCACCAGCATGTTCATCACCGTGCCGAAGCCGGGCCGGATGCGCGCCACGCCCCAGGAGAACGCCAACAGCGTGATGCCCGTGGCGATCATCCCCTGCCCGATCGACAGCGGGGTGCGCAACGCCAGGCCTTCGTGGAATACGTCCCAGGGGCCGAGCCCCACGCCCGCTCGCAGCATGGCCGCCAGGCTGAACCCGAACAGCATCAGACCGGCGTGCACATGGAGGACACGCCAGGCGATGGTGCGCCAGTCGTGGTGGCGGGGCGAGGGAGGCACCGCGCGGAGCCTACCACCGGCGGTAGACTCGCAGCGTACCGGCGGCGCTCGAAGCCCACGCGCCTTCGAGGAGGAACCTGCATGGCTTGTGCCCACCCCCCACGACGACCGCGCGCCCACGTCCGCGGAGCGTCCCATCGAACGATCCTGCTTGCACTCGCCGTAGCCCAGCTCGCCCTCGCCGGGGCGAACCTCGCGTTGGCAGGAGCCACGCTCCCCGATGACGTGGCCCGCTTCCACTACCAGCGCGAGGACGGTGACTACGACGGTTGGGTGCTGCACCTGTGGGAGGACACGCTCGAGCAGGTGACCTGGGCGCAGGGGCTGGCCATCACCGGGTTCGACGACTACGGCGCCTATTGGGACGTGCGCTTGAGCGCTGGGGCGACCCGCGTCGGCTTCATCGTGCACAAGGGGGACCTGAAGGATCCCGGCCCCGACATGTTCCTGGTGCTGGCGCAGCACGGACGCGAGGTCTGGCTGGTGTCGGGCAGCGACCGCATCCACACCGCGCCGCCGTTGGCTCCGCCGGCGGAGGATGTGGCGCGCGTGCACTACGCCCGTCCCGACGGCGACTTCGAGGGCTGGGTGTTGCACGTGTGGGGCGACACCACCGCCGAAGTCACCTGGGAGCGTGGGCTCGAGCCGAGCGCCAGCAGCGTCTACGGCGTCTACTGGGACGTTCCGCTCAGTGCGGCGGCGCAGCGCCTGGGCTTCATCGTCCATCGGGGCGACGACAAGGATCCGGGACCCGACATGTTCCTCGACCTGGAGTCGGGGCGCGAGGCGTGGCTGGTGTCGGGCAGCGCCACGATCTACCGCGAGCCGCCCGACGTACGCAGCGGCGGCGGCGACATCCGCGCCCGCCGCGCGCACTGGGTCCGCACCGACCTGATCGCCTGGGACGCGGGCGTGATCACGCCCGGCCAGACCTTCACGCTCCACGGTGCCGAGACCGGTCTCAACCTGAGCGACGACGCCGTGGAGGGCGCGCCCGGCATCGCCCTCACGCTCGACGAGCGCGGCCTCCCCGCCGACGTGCTGCGGCAGTTCCCGCACCTCGCCGGCTTCGCGGCACTGCGCCTGCCAGAGGACGGCCTCGACGCCGTCGAGTCGCTGCTGCGCGGTCAGCTGGCCGTGGCGAGCCACCGCGACCAGCGCCTGGTCGACGCCACCGGCCTGCAACTCGCCGGCGTGCTCGACGAGCGCTACGCCACCGCTGCACCCCTGGGCGTCACGTGGGACGGCGACGTCCCGAGCATCGCGGTGTGGGCGCCAACGGCTCGCAGCGTGCAACTCGTGCGCTTCGGCGACAGCCGAGGCGAGGCGCTGGGCGTGCAGCCGCTGGACTACGACCACGCCAGCGGCGTCTGGTCGGTCGTCGGCGAGCCGGCTTGGCGCTGGCAGTACTACCTGTTCGAGGTCGACGTGTACGTGCCCGAGAGTGGCCGCTTCGAGCGCAACCTGGTGACCGACCCGTACTCGCTCAGCCTGGCCATGAACTCCGCGCGCTCGCAGATCGTCGACTTGCGCGACCCGGCACTGGCGCCGCCGGGCTGGGACGACCTGCTGAAGCCGGCGCTCGACGATCCCGTCGACGCCGTCGTCTACGAACTGCACGTGCGCGACTTCTCGGCCGCCGACCCGCTCGTGCCCGAGGCGTTGCGTGGCACCTACTTGGCGTTCACGCTCGACGACAGTCACGCCTTGCGCCACCTGGCGCGCCTCGCGCACGCCGGGATCAGCCACGTGCACCTGCTGCCGACCTTCGACATCGCCACCATCGACGAGGACCGCAGCACCTGGCAGGAACCCGAGATCGACGAACCGCTGCCGACGGCCAGCCCGCGGCCGCAGGCGGCCGTCGCCGGGGTGCGCGACCAAGACGCCTTCAACTGGGGCTACGACCCGTGGCACTTCAACGTCCCCGAGGGCAGCTATGCCACCGATCCCGCCGGGCCCGCGCGCATCGTGGAGTTTCGGCAGCTGGTGCTGGCGCTCTGGCGACACGATTTGCGACTCGTGGTCGACGTGGTGTACAACCACACCAACGCCGCCGGCCAGAGCCCCCGCTCGGTGCTCGACCGCATCGTCCCGGGCTACTACCACCGGCTCGACGAGGCGGGCCACGTCACGACCAGCACGTGCTGCCCCAACACCGCGACCGAGCACGCCATGATGGAGCGGCTGATGCTCGACTCGGTCGCGTCGTGGGCCGAGCACTACAAGGTCGACGCCTTCCGCTTCGACCTGATGGGCCACCACATGGTGCGGAACATGCAGGCCGTGCGCGCCCGCCTCGACGGCCTCAGTCCCGCGCTGCACGGCGTGCACGGGGAAGGGATCTACGTCTACGGCGAGGGCTGGGACTTCGGTGAGGTGGCCCAGGGCGCGCGCGGCCCCAATGCCACGCAGCGCAATCTCGCCGGCAGCGGCATCGGCACCTTCAACGACCGGCTGCGCGACGCCGTCCGCGGCGGCGGTCCGTTCGACGGGGGCATCGACCTCGTCGCCAACCAGGGTTTCGCCACGGGCGCCTTCGTGCTCCCGAACGAGCAGACCGCGCGCTGGGACGACGCCACGCGCCGCGCCGGCGCCTTGCACGCCGCCGACCAGATCCGCGTGGGCTTGGCCGGCAACCTCGAGCACGTCGCCTTCACCGACCGCTTCGGGCAGCTCGTGCTGGGACGTGACGTCGACTACAACGGTCACAGCGTCGGCTACGGCCGCGTGCCGCAGGACCACGTGGTGTACGTGTCCAAGCACGACAACCAGACGCTCTGGGACATCGCGCAGTACAAGCTGCCGCGTGACTTGGGGACCGACGAACGCGTGCGGCTCCACAACCTGGCGCTGTCGACGGTGCTCTTCGCGCAGGGGGTCCCGTTCGTGCACGCCGGCTCCGAGTTGCTACGCAGCAAGAGCTTCGACCGCAACAGCTACGACAGCGGTGACTGGTTCAACGCCATCGACTGGACCATGCAGACCAACGGCATGGGCCGCGGCCTGCCCCCTGCGGCCTACAACCGCGACAACTGGGGGCTGATGCGTGACCGCCTGGTCGATCCGCTGCTGGCGCCCTCCGCCGCGCACATCGCCTTCGCCGCCGACGTCTTCGAGGAGTGGCTGCGCATCCGCGCCGACTCGCCGCTCCTGCGCCTGCGAACCGCGGACGACGTGTTGCAACGGCTGCGGTTCCACGCCACCGGTCCGGAGCAGCCACCCGGCGTGATCGTCATGTCGCTCCACGACGACGTCGACGGCCTGCCCAGCCTCGACGCCTCGCTCGAGCGCATGGTGATCGTGTGGAATGCCGGGCCACGCTCGGTGAGCGTGCCGGCGCCGGCACTTGCCGGCAGGCCCTACCTGGTGCACCACGTGCAGTCAGGGGGAGCGGACGCCGGGCACCTCCACGGTGCGTACGTGGCCACGGCGTCGGGCCGGGTGCGCGTTCCGGCCTTCTCGACGGTCGTGTTCGTCGCGCCGGTGCTCCGATGAGCAGGGCTGGCAGCGACGGCCGGCGCGTGGTCGTGACCCGTGCTCTGCCCGCGGCCTGGCTGGCCCCCTTGGCCGAGGCCGGGCTCGAGCTCGACGTGATCGATCAGCACGAGGCGCCGAGCACCGCGGAACTCCACGAGCGCGTGCGCGGCGCCAGCGCGTTGTGGGTGATGCTGGGCGACCGCGTCGACGCCGCCCTGTTGGACGCGGCAGGACCCCAGCTGCGGGTGGTGGCGACCTTCTCGGTGGGCGTCGATCACGTCGATCTCGCCGCTTGCCGGGAGCGCGACGTGGCCCTCGCGAATACACCCGAGGTGCTGACCAACGCCACCGCCGACCTGGCGATGGCACTGCTGCTGGCGCTCGCGCGACGGCTACGTGAGGGCGAGGCGCTGCTGCGCTCGGGCAGGTGGGCCGGTTGGGGGCCGCAGCAGCTGCTGGGCTTCGATCTCGATGGCGCGCGCGTGCTGGTGGTGGGCCCGGGACGGATCGGCAGCGCCTTCGCGCGACGCGTGCGGGCGTTCGGCGCGCGCGTGACGTACCACGGTCGGCGTGCGCGTCCCGAACTCGACGAGGAGCTGGGTGCACGCTTCGAGCCGGACCTGGAGGCCGCCTTGGCACGCAGCGAGGTGGTCAGCCTGCATGCACCGCTGACCGATGCCACTTATCACCTGCTCGACGCGCGCCGGCTGCGGCTGCTGCCACCAGGCGCGCTCGTCGTGAACACGGCGCGCGGGCCCCTCATCGACGAAGCCGCACTCGTGGACGCGCTGCGCGACGCGCACCTCGGCGGTGCTGGACTCGACGTGTTCGAGCGGGAGCCGCAGGTGCACTCGGGCCTGCTGGAGCTGCCGAACGTGGTGATGTTGCCTCACCTCGGGTCGGCCACGCGCGGCACGCGTCAGACGATGGCGGCGCTCGTGACCGACGCCATCACCGCGGTCCTGCGCGGAGCACGGCCGGCGAACCTGGTGGGCGACCCGTGAGCGTCGTTCACAGGTCGATCTGGGCCAGGTGGGCGTGGTCCTCGATGAACTCGCGCCGCGGCGGCACCTCGGTGCCCATGGCCATGTCGATCGTCTCCTCGGCCTCGAGCACGTCGTCGATCTTGACGCGTCGGAGCACCCGGGTCTCCGGGTCCATGGTCGTGGACCAGAGCTGCTCCGGGTTCATCTCGCCCAAGCCCTTGAAGCGCTGGATCTCGACCTTGGCTCCGCGGTGCTTGCGCAGTGCCTGCTGCAGCGAGGCCTCGTCGTACAGGTAGGTGAGCTCCTTCTGCCGCCCCACGCGGATCCCGTACAGCGGCGGCTGGGCGATGTAGAGATAGCCCGCATCGATCAGCGGCTTCATGTAGCGGTAGAAGAAGGTCAGCAGCAGCGTCCGGATGTGCGAACCGTCGACGTCGGCGTCGGTCATGATGATGATCCGGTGGTAGCGGACGTCGTCGAGGTTGAAGAGCGATCCGTCGTCACCCGTGCCCTCGATGCCGGCGCCGATCGCGGCGATCATCGCGCGCACCTCGGCATTCTTGAGCACGCGCCCGATGTTCGCCTTCTCGACGTTGAGGATCTTGCCGCGTAGCGGCAAGATGGCCTGGAAGCGGCGTTCGCGGCCCTGCTTGGCCGAGCCGCCGGCCGAGTCACCCTCGACGATGTAGAGCTCGCTGACGCTCGGATCCTGCGACTGGCAGTCGGCCAGCTTGCCCGGCAGCTCGTCGCTCTCGAGCGGGTTGGCGCGGCGCACCAGATCGCGTGCCTTGCGCGCCGCCTCGCGCGCCCGTGCGGCGTTGGCGGCCTTCTCGATGATCGCCTTGCCGACCTTCGGGTTCTCCTCGAGCATCTCGGTCAGCCGCTCGCCGACCACCGTCTGCATGGCGCTCTGGGCCTCGGGGTTGAGCAGCTTGACCTTCGCCTGCGACTCGAACTGCGGGTTGCTGAGCTTGACCGAGATGACGCAGGCGATGCCCTCGAGGTAGTCGTCGCCGGTCGGCGCCGCCTCCCCCTTCTTGAGCAGGCTCTTGTTCCTGGCGTAGGTGTTGAGCACGCGCGTGTAGGCGGTCTTGAAGCCGGTCAGGTGGGTGCCGCCGTCCCGGTTGGTGATCATGTTGGCGTAGCTGAGGATCGTCTGGCCGTAACCGCTCGTGTGGATCAGGCCGACGTCCACATCGATCGTCTCTTCCTTGCCGTCTTGCGTGACGGTGACGGGCCCGCCGATCCGGATGGCCTTCTCGTAGAGTCGCTTGTCGTCGCGCGCCAGGCTCTCGGCGAAGGCGGCCACGCCACCGGTCTCGTGGAACACGTCGCGCCGCACGTCGGTATGGCGGTGGTCCTCGAGCACGATCTTGACGCCTCCGACCAGGTAGGCGAGCTCACGCAGGCGCCGCTTCATGCGGCCGTGTTCGAAGCCGCCGACGACCTCCTTGAACACCGCCGGGTCGGGCTGGAACGACACGCGCGAACCGCGCATCCCCTTGGGCGCCGGGCCCACCACGTGGACTGGCTCCACCACTTCGCCGCGCTCGAAGCGGATGCGGTGGTGCTCGCCGTCGAGGTAGACCTCGGCCTGCAGGAAGGTGGAGAGCGCGTTGACGACCGAACTCCCGACCCCATGCAGGCCGCCCGACACCTTGTAGGCGGTGTCGTCGAACTTGCCGCCGGCATGGAGCTGGGTGAAGATCACCTCGATGGCGTGCTTGCCGCCTTCACTGGCCATCCTCCCGACCGGGATGCCGCGGCCGTTGTCGCTGACCGTGGCCGAGCCGTCGGCCTCGATCACCACCTCGATGGTGTCGGCGTAGCCCGCGAGCGCCTCGTCGACGGCGTTGTCGATGATCTCGGTGAGCAGCTGGTGGTATCCATCGACCCCCGTGCCCCCCTGCACGTACATGGCGGGGCGCGCACGCACCCCGTCGAGCCCTTTGAGGACTCGGATGCTGTCGGCGGTATAGGCGGTCGTCAAGGCGTGCCTCCGTATCGGTCATGCCGCCACACGGCGATCGCATGGCCCTGCCAGGGGCCTCGGCGGCGGCTTCGGTTCGCTGGGTGGGGATGGGCCCGAAAGGCCCCCCAAGGCGGCCTCATCATACCCCGACCACGACCTCCGGGTCAAACCAGCTTTCTCGTCCTGGACGAGCCTCATGGCCTCTAGCGCCGAGCCCTGGCAGGAACCGGCCGGGCTCACGAGGCGCTCAGCCACGCACCTGCCCGCTACCGTCCACCACGTACTTGGTGGTGACGAGCTGGGCCAGCCCCATGGGCCCGCGCGCGTGCAGCTTCTGGGTGCTGATGCCGATCTCGGCGCCGAACCCGAACTCGAAGCCATCGGTGAAGCGCGTCGAGGCGTTCACGTAGACCGCCGCGGCATCGACCTCGTCCTGGAAACGTCGTCCCGCACGCAGGGAGCGCGTCACGATCGCCTCGGAGTGGCCGCTTCCGAAGCGTGCGACGTGAGCGAGCGCCGCGTCGATGCCTGCCACGACCCGCACGGCCAGCTCGAAGTCGAGGTACTCCGTCGCCCAGTCGGCCTCTGTGGCCGGTTCGACCGGGACCTCGCCGGCCAGCGCCAACGTCCCCTCGCAGCCGTGCAGGCGCACACCGTGGGCGTGCAGGTCGGCGAGCATCCGCGGGAGCCAGGCCGGCGCCATGTCAGCATCGACCAAGAGGGTCTCGACGGCGTTGCAGACGCCCGGGCGCCGCACCTTGGCGTCGAGCACGATCGCGCTCGCCATGGCCGGATCGGCGTCGGCGTGCACGTAGACGTGGCAGTTGCCCACGCCGGTCTCGATCACCGGCACCTGCGCATTTCGCACCACGTGCTCGATCAGGCCGGCGCCGCCGCGCGGGATCACCAGGTCGACCTGGCCACGCGCCCGGAGCAGCGCCGTCACCTGCGCCCGGTCGGGATCGTCGACGAGCTGGACGGTGTCGGGGGGCAACCCCGCGCGCTCCAGCCCGGTGCGCATCGCGTGCACGAGGGCGCGGTTGCTGGCGAGCGCGTTGGCGGAGCCGCGCAGCACCGCCACCGACCCGGCCCGCAGCGCCAGGGCGGCCGCGTCGACGGTCACGTTGGGGCGCGACTCGTAGACCATCGCGATCACCCCGAACGGCACGGTGCGCTGCTGCACGCGCAGGCCGTTGGCCAGCGTCCAGCCCGACACCAGCCGCCCGACCGGATCGGGCAGGGCCGCCACCTGCCGCACGGCCGCCGCCATGCCGGCCAGGCGTCGCTCGTCCAACGTCAGCCGGTCGACGAGCGACGTGGCCGTGCCGGCCTGACGCTCGCGCTCGACGTCGCCGCGGTTGGCCGCAAGCACCACGTCGGCGCCGGCCTCGATGGCATCGGCCAGTGCCTCCAGGCCCGCCTCGCGGTCGGCGGCGGCCACCAACCGGGCCGCCACGCGCGCGCGAGCGAGACACGCCGCCAGGTCGAACGGGCTCGGGCCTCCTGCAACGGATGTCGTCTGGGACAGCATGGCGGAGCATAGCATGCACCTGCGCCGGAGCCGGGCGTAGACTCACGCGAGGAGGCCCGCATGTCCGGACAGCCGACCGCCCTCGTGACGGGTGCCGTTGGAGCCCTCGCCGCGCCCCTGATCGCCGAACTCGAGGGCGCCGGTTGGCGTCTCGCGCTCCTCAGCAAGGGACCGGTCGAGCGCCTGCGCGAGCGTTATCCCGAGCGCTCCACGGCAAGTGTCGACCTCACCGACGAGCCCGCGGCGCGCAAGGTCATCGCTCGGCTCGAGCAGGAGGTCGGCGGCTTCGACGCCGTCGTCAACCTGGCCGGCGGCTACGCGCAGCATGCCGCCGTGGACGTCCGCCTCGAACAGCTGCACCAGCAGCTCGCGATCAACCTGAGCAGCACGGTCGTGGCCACCACGGCCGTGCTCCCCGGCATGCTGGAGCGTGGCCGCGGCACCATCGTCGGCATCGCCGGCGCGGCGGCGGTCGACGGCGCTGCGCGCTCGGCCGCCTACGCTGCCGCCAAGGCGGCCGTGGTGGCGTACCTGCGCTCACTCGACCGCGAACTGGCGGCCCAGGACGTGCGTGCGCTGGTCGTCTACCCGATGGGCACGCTCGACACGCCTGCGAACCGCGACGCCCTGCCCGAAGCCGACCCGAGCGGCTGGATCGCCACCACCACCCTTGCGGCGGCGATCGTCCACGCCATGACGCTCGGCCCGCGCGCGCGTTTCCTCGAGTTGAAGGTCTGGCCCGACCCGAGCTGAGCGGTTCACGGGCTCGCCAGGCCCCCCGGTCACGGGGCGTGCTCGAACCTGCGCCCGCAGCGCTGCTCAGGCCGGTTCGCGCACCACCCAGTCCGCGGCAGCGCCAACCGCCTCGAGGCTGGCGCGCGGACCGAGCACGATCGAGGGCGGCGGTCCGGCCGCGTCGAGCGCCTCCGCCAGCATCCGAAAGTCGCGCCGGGTGGTAGCCAGGAGCTCTTCACGCAGCCGCTCGACCTCACCCTCGGAGCGACGCAGGTAGCGCAACAGCGTGCGGTAGCCGGTCGCGTGCGGCGACGTGTACGGATCGAGCTTGCCCGCCGCGCCCACGATCAAGGTGTCGAGGTCGCGTTCGCCGAGCGCTCCGGCGGCCCGGCGCAACTCCGCGGCGGCCGCTTGGAACGTGGCCAGCGTCGACGCCAGGTTCGGGTCTCGGTACGACCAGGTCGTCAACGCACCCGCCGACGCGTCGAGCGCCGCGCCGGCGCCGTACGCGCCACCCCGGAACCGCAGCGCCGGGATCAGTACGTCGGCGGAGAGGTAGCGCGCCGCCGCCAGCCAGCTGCCAGGCACGAGCCGGCCGTTGCCGAGCTGCCAGCGCACTCCGGCATAGTGCACCTGGCCAGGCAGCGTCCAGCCCTCCTGGGACGCGGGCGCTGCCAGCCTCGGCCGGTGCCGCTCCGGGGCACCGTTCGGGAGTCGGCGCACCAGCCGTGTCACACCGGCCCGGGCGGCGTCGCCGGCGGCACTGTCGGCACTGACGCCGGCCACGAGCGCCCCTCGTGCCAGCAGCCGGGCTCGCACTTCGGACAACTCGTCGCGCAAGGCCTCCCAGTCGTCGTCGACGCGTCGAACGAAGGTCTCCAGCAGCTCGAGCGAGGCGATCCCGCCGAGTTGCTCGGCCAGCCGCTCCTCGACGCTCCCGTGGGCCGCGAGGCGACGCATGACGAACCGATGCCCGGCCGGCTCGAGCGCGGTGCGCCGGCGGGTCAGGTCTTCGAGTGCCAACCGCCGGACGGCGGCGCGGTCGTCGATACGCGCTTCGGTGAGCACCTCGAACATGAGGTCGGCCAAGGCATCCGCACGTGCAGCCAAGGCCTTGCCGCGCAGCACGAAGCGCGCCACGCCCACACCCTGATCCGATCCGCCCGCCCCGTGGAGCGGGGGATGGGTCTCGATCGCGAAGGCGATGCCGCCGGTGTCGCGGTCGATGCGGCGGCTCAACGTGGCGAGATCGCTACGGGCGCTGCCCGTCTCGAGCAGCGCCCGGCCCAACACCGCGACGTGCGGCAGCAGGCGCTCCGGCAAGGACGCGAGGTCGAACGCCAGGTCGAGGTAGACCACGCCGCGCGTCGGCTGCTCGATCCAGACGATCCGGGCGCCGTCGACGACCTCCACGCGGTAGCCGGGTCGCGCCCGCGTGGCAGCCAGGTCGGCGGGCCGCAGGCGCGGCAGCGAGGCCTTGGCCTCCTCGTCGTCGGGGCGCGCTTGGTGGGCCTCGAGCGCGGCCGCTGCCTCCGCCACCTGCGCGAGGCCGGCGGCGCCGAGCGTGGCGGCGAGGCGGCGGGAGCGCTGCCCTTCCTCGTCTTCGCGCCGGCGGCTCAGCTCGGGGTCAGGGACGATGGTCACGTCGAGCCGATGCGTCTGCTCGAGCAGGCCGCGGCGCAGCAACGCGGTGAGCGCGGCCCCGCCGTCCGCCGCGAGCCGCGCGTCGAGCTCGCCGAAGACCCGGTCGAGGTCGAGCGCTGCGACGGGGTCGCGGCCATGGAACCACACCCCCATGACGCCGACCGCGAGCGCTACCCCGCGCTGACCGCCCCAGGCGTCGAGCTCGCGCGCGGCGAACTCGATCCGGTTGCGTGCGGCGGCCACGTCGTCGTTGCTCAGCCCCTCGTCGACGAGTCGCCCGAGGGCCGTGCGCACCAAGGCATGCACCTCGGGCGCGCGTTCGCTCGGCACGCCACGCAGGCCCACGCGGAACACGCTCGTGCGCAACTCGTCGCTGAAACCACCGATGAACGCCTCGCCGAGGCCGGCGTCGAGCAGCGCGCGGCGCAGGAGCGCTGCCGGAGTCCCGATCACCACGCGCGCCAGCAGCTGCCACATCAGGGTGTCGACCGGCGTGGCGGGATCGGGCAGGGCCCAGGCCACGGTCGCGATCGCCTTGCCGCGCGCGTCGGCAGGATAGGCGGCGGTGACTTCCCGGGGCGCGGCGAACGGCTCCGGCGCCGCCGGCGGCGCCATGGCCTCGAGCGGCGTCACACCCTGGAGATAACCCGCGATGACGCCCAGCGCCGCCTCGATCGGCACGTCACCATGCAGCACGAAGCGGGCCCGGCTCGGGTGGTAGTGATCGCGGTGGAAGGCACGCAACTGCTCGTAGCCGAGCTCGGGGATCGCCGCCGGGTCGCCACCCGAATCGTGCCGGTAGGGCGTGTCGGGCAGGAGTCCGGCCGATTCGACGCGCTCGAGGACCCGGTCGGGGCTGCCGGCCGCGCCCTTCATCTCGTTGAACACCACGCCGTGCCAGCGCAGCGTGCCGGCTGCATCGCCGACCAAGTGCCAGGCTTCCTGTTCGAACGTCGCGCGCGTGAGGCGCGGCCGGAAGACGGCATCGAGGTAGACCTGCAACAGGTTCAGGAAGTCGCGCGGGTGATCGGTGGCGAACGGGTACACGGTGCGGTCGGGCCAGGTCATCGCGTTGATGAAGCCGGCCACCGATCCCTTGACCATCTCGAAGAAGGGGTCCTTCAGCGGAAAGCGCTCCGAACCGGCGAGCACCATGTGCTCGAGGATGTGCGCCACGCCGGTATCGTCATCGGGCAGCGTGGCGAAGCCCACGGCGAAGGTCAGGTTGGGCTCGTCACTCGCGAGATGCAACAACTCGGCACCGCTCGGCGCGTGACGGAGCAGGCGGGCGTGGACGCCGAGCAGGCCGAGCGGGTGCTCGCGGACCAGGGAGAAGCCATGCGTGGACACGGGCGGACGCTACCATCCGGCCCAGGCGGCAACGGTTCCTTCCGGCGCGCTGCCGCGCCGGTCGCGTCTCGGGGGCGCGGGAAGACGGCGCCCACGGCGGCGCGCGGCCGCCGCGCCCGAGAGCGAGCCGAGCAGTAAGAATATGCACTTCGCTGCGTGAGAAATGCTAAGCTCTCGCAACCTCGGCTCGACGCTCGGCCACGAGCGTCGGCCGCACAGGAGTGATCATGACCACGTGCCGCACGATCGTCCTCTTGGCGGGATCCTGGGCTCTCCTCCTCGCCGCTGCCGCCAACGCCCAGGTCCTCATCACCGCCCTCCCCGTCAACCCCACCTCACTCGACCCGCACCGCGCCATCGAGGGCTACTCCTTCATGGTCACCAATCAGCTGTACGACACCCTGGTTCGCCTCGGTGACGACGGCGCCATCGAAGCCGGCTTGGCGCTCGCCTGGAGCCGTCCCGAACCCACCGTCCTACGCCTCGAACTCCGCCGGGACGTGCGCTTCCACGACGGGCAGCCGCTCGACGCCGCTGCCGTCGCCGCATCGCTGCGACGCCTCGCCGATCCAGCCACCGGTGCCCGTGGCGGCTTCCTGCTCGCTGCCGTCGACCACATCGACGTGATCGACGACTACACCCTCGAGCTCGTCACCGCAGCGCCCTTCAGTCCCCTCCTCGCCAACCTCACCTTCCCTGCGACCGCCATCGTGCCGCCCGACGCCGGCGAGGCGCTCGCTCGAACCCCCGTCGGCACCGGGCCCTTCCGCTTCGTGTCGTGGCGCGACGGCGACAGCGTCGAACTCGCGGCCAATCCCGATCATTGGGGCGGGGCGCCGGCACTCGCCGGGATCCGCTACCGCGTCATGCCCGAGCGCGCCGCCCAGCTCATCGCCTTCCGCGCCGGCGAGCTCCATCTGATCCACGATCTGCCGCCCGACGCCTACCATGGCCTTGCCGACCGAGCCGACGCCGTGCTGGTCAGCTATCCCAGCGACCGAACCAGCTACCTCGGTTTCAACGTCGAGCACCCCGTCCTCGGCGACCAACGCGTGCGCCACGCGATCGCGCACGCCGTCGACGCGCCATTGCTGGCCGAGACGCTGTTTCGCGGCCTCGCCCTGGCGCCGACGGGTCCGCTGGCACCCCTGGTGCGGTACGCCCTGCAGGAGCCCGATCCCTACCCGCACGACCCGCTGCGCGCTCGTGCCTTGCTGCGCGAGGCCGGTGCCGAGGGCACGCGCCTCACCCTCGACCTGGCCACGGACGGCGACCTCGACAGCGTCGCCCAGTACCTGCAAGCCGCCCTCCGCGACGTCGGCTTGGTGGTCGAGATCGCACGCCACGAGTTCGCCGTGCACTACGAGATCGTCACCTCGGGCCGCGCCGCGCTCTCGGTCGGGTTCTGGGGCTCGGACACGCTCGACCCCGACTTCATGCTCGGCGCCGCGCTGCACTCGCGCGAGATCGGCGCGAACAATGCCTCGCGCTACGCGCAGCCGGCGTTCGACGCCCTGCTGGCTCGGGGTGCGGCGCTCGAGGACGGCCCGGAGCGTGCCGCGGTCTACCGCGAAGCCCAACGGCGTGTCCTCGTCGATCTCCCGCTGCTGCCGCTGTACCACCACGTCGGCACCTACGCGAAGAGCGCCAGCCTCGAGGGCGAGCGGATCGTGGCGTCGTCGTTCCAGCTCGACCTGCGCGGCGCGCGTCTCGGAGCGGACGGAGCGGGCGCCAGCGAGCGCTGACGCGCCGCGGCAGCGAACGCGTGGTGGCATACCTGCTCGGCCGCCTGGCGAGCGGCGCCGTGGCCGCCTTGCTGCTCACGGCGGTGGTCAACGGCCTGCTGTCCCTCACACCGGGCGACCCAATGGTGGCGCTATTGGGTCCGGCGGTGCGCAACCTGCCCGCCGAGCAGCTCGCGCGCCTGCGGAGGGAGGCCGGTCTCGATCGGAGCTGGCCGCAGCACTACGCGCACTTCCTGGCGGGCGCGTGGCGCGGCGATCTGGGCGTCTCGCGCCGCAGCGGCCGCCCCGTCGCGGTCGAACTCCGCGAGCGGCTGCCGGCCACCGCTGCGCTCACGCTGACGGCGCTGCCGCTGGCGCTCGCATTGGGGTTGACGGCGGGCGTGGCCGCCGCAGCCCACGCGCGGACCTGGCTCGATACCCTGCTCAGCGCTGCGATCGTGGCCGTTGCAGCCGTGCCGGTCTACTGGACCGGCTTGCTGCTGCTGCTGGCGTTCTCGCTCGCCCTCGGTTGGCTGCCGTCGTCGGGCAGCGGAGGTTGGCGGCACCTGGTCCTGCCGGCGGTGACGCTCGGCATCGCCTCCGCCGCGCCACTGGCGCGGATCACCCGCTCGTCGGTGATCGATGCGTTGGCGGAACCGCACGTGGTGGCCGCGCGGGCCCGGGGGCTCTCGCGCCGGCGGGTGCTGGTGCGCCACGGGCTGCGCAACGCCCTCGTCCCCGTGCTCACCGTGGCCGGCATCGACCTCGGCAGGATGCTCAGCGGGGTGGTGTTCGTCGAGGCGGTGTTCGCCTGGCCCGGGTTGGGCCGGCTGATGGTCGATGCGATCACGGCACGGGACCTACCGCTCGTGCAGGGCATCGTCCTGGCGGGCGCCCTGGCCATGCTGGCGGTCAGCCTGCTGGTGGACCTGGCCTACCTCCGGCTCGACCCCCGCGTGCGGTACCGGTGAACGCACGCGCGGCGACCGGCAGACCGGCCCGACGGGTGCTCCATCCGTCGGGTGCCCTGGGGGCCGTGCTGCTCGGGCTCTTGATCGGCGCGTCGCTGCTGGCCCCGTGGCTCTCACCACGGGGACCGGCCGAGGTCGACCTGCGCCGGCGGCTGGCGCCACCCTCGCTGGCGGAGCCGTTCGGGACCGACGAGCTGGGCCGCTCGACGCTCGCGCGTGTGCTGCACGGTGGCCGGGTGTCGCTCCTGGTCGCCGTCGTGACGACACTGGCCGCCGCCCTGGCCGGCGGCGCGCTGGGCGCCCTCGCCGGCGCGGCGCCGGGTCGCTTGGACGCGCTGCTCATGCGCCTGGTGGACGCGCTGCTGATCTGCCCGCCGCTGCTCCTGGCGCTGGCGATCGTCGGCGCGCTCGGCCCCGGGCTGTGGCAGGCGGCGATCGCGCTGACCGTGGTGGAGACGCCGGTGTTCGCGCGCCTGACGCGCGCCGCCGCCCTGGTGGTGCGTGAACTGCCGTTCGTGGAGGCCGCCGTCGCCAGCGGCGCCCCCAGCGCTCGGATCTTCGTGCGGCACGTGCTGCCAGCGGCAGCGGGCAGCCTGACGGTGCAGGCGACCCTGACGACCGGCTTCGTGGTGGTGGCGATGTCGGGCCTCAGCTTCCTCGGCCTGGGCGTGCAGCCGCCCACCGCCGATTGGGGTGACATGCTGGCGCGGGCACGGCATCACCTGCTCGACGCTCCATGGCTGATGCTCGCGCCGGGCCTGGCGCTCAGCGCCGCGGTACTCGGCGCCAACTTGCTCGGCGACGCGCTGCGCGACGCGCTCGGCACGCGGGGGACAACGGCCGGTGCCGCCCGGGGCGCGGCAAGACCGGCGCCGGCGCCCCGTTCCTGAGCCGCCCTCAGGCGCCCTCGAGCGCCGACCTCACCGTGCGCACCAGTGCCCGAGCCTCGCTCCAAGTCGCCTCGCGGCTCGACGCCGGCCGCGGGCGCAGCGGCTCGATGCCGGCCAACCGCCGCCGCAGCACGAACGCGGCAGCCGGGTGACCGGCAGACCAAACCGACACCTCCCGGGCGAGGACCGCCGGCAGCAGCGGCCCCGCCGCCACGCACACCTGTAGCAGCGCCGGGAGGAAGCGCCAAGCCATCACGAGCTCGAGCGCTTCGAGCAGGTCGCGGCGCGCGGCCGGGCGCTCATGCATAGCCAGTGCCACCTCGGCGCTCTCCACGAGCGTCTGCACGCGCTCGAGATGCCCGTCGCGTCCGCGGCGCGCTGATGCGGTTGCGGCTAAGGCCAGATCGGCGCAGCCGCGCCCGACCACCAGGTCACCGTGCTCGCGCGCGATGAGGCTGCGCAGCAGCATGCCGCGCACCGAGCGCGCCGCCTCGCTGCCCGGCGCCACGACCGCCTCGGCCTCCGCCATCGCGCCGCGCAGCCACAGGATCGTCGCGAGCAGCGCCAGCAAGTCGGGCTCGACGTGAGGGAAGAGGGTTCGGTAGGGCGGCCAGAGCGTGAGGGCTTCGCGCGCTTGAGCCTCGGCGCTCGCGAGATCGCCGGCCGAGACCCGCACCTCGGCGGCCAGGCGCATGAGGTCGACCAGGTAGAACGCCACGGTTCGTTGCTGCCGCTGGCGCTCGAGGGCCCCGTCGATGAGCGCCAGGGCGGGACCGTACTCGCCGTAGGTGCGGGCGACGAAGCCGCCGTAGTCGGAGTCGGCCTGGATCTCGTGCTCCTCGTTTCCCGTTTCCCGGCGGTTGTCGGCGCCGATCCGGTAGAGGCGCTCGCGCTCCGCGGGATCGTCGGCCAGCGACTGGAGCTTGTGCAGGGCCATCCCGAGCAGGTGCAACTCGCCGAGCTCGCGGAAGGCGTCGACCGCCTCCTCGAGGCTGGCGCGTGCCTGATCGGTGCGCCCCAACGACCAGGCCGACTCCGAGAACAGCAGCAGCCCCCAGGCCAGCGAGAAGCGGTCGCCGTGACGCCGGAGGATCGCGACCGCCCGGCGCCGGCGCAGGTACGCCTCCTGGTGCCGTCCCGCGAACTCCGCCATCGACGACTCGTGGACCTCGAGCAGCCCCCACGTGGCCGAGTCACGCGGCACGCGCGCCAAACCTTCACGCAGCAGTTCGATCCACCGCAGCGGCCGCCCCGCGTCGAGGTACGAGAGCCCGAAGTGCGCGCCGCCCTTCTCGAGCGCCTCCCACCAACCGGCATCGAGGGCGTACGCCCAGGCCGCCTCCAGGTTGTCGTGCTCCGCGCGCAGCGCCAGGATCGCGGCGCGGTGGTGGTTCTGCTGCCCGGCGTCCTCCCAACGCGCCAGGTAGGCGCAGAACCAGCGCGCATGGCGCTCGCGCGCGGCGGCGAAGCGGTCCGGGTCCGCGCCGGCGCGCGCTCGCACGAACGCCTCGAGCAGCGGATGCTGGAAGAACCTGCCGGAAGCGTCGAGCGACACGAACGACTTGTTTCGCAACGCCAGCAGGAGCGGCCGGCCCACCTCCGCGACCTCGCGCGCCGCGACCTCGGTGAAGCCACCACGAAACGCGGCGAGCCGGCACAGCGCGGCACGCTCGGCCGAGGTCAAGGCCCGCCAGGAGGCGACGAACACCACCTCCATGCTGACGTGTCGCGGCTCCTGCTCCTCCTCGGTCGCGGCCAGCACCACCGCACCATCCGCTTCGAGCTCGGCGGCGATCCCCTCGATCGAGAACACCCGCAACCAGCCGGCGGCCAGCTCCAACGCGAGCGGCATCCCCGCAGTGAGGCGGCACACCCGCACCACCGCTTCGGCGTGCCGGTCCAGATCGAGGTCGAGCCCCACCCTACGGGCCCGGTGCAGCAGCAACGCGACCGCGCCGTACGACGCCAGGTCCGGCTCGTGCGCGCCCTCGGGTACGGCCAGCCCCTGTAGGTCGAACACCGCCTCGTCGGCGAGGCCGACGCGTTCACGCGACGTGAGCAGCCACGCCACGCCCGGTGCCAGCGCCCGCAGGCGCGCGACCAGCTGCGCGATACCCGGCAGATGCTCGACGTTGTCGACGACGACCAGCATGCGCCGGCCGGCGAGTGCCTCGGCCACCTGCTCGAGCGGCGAGCGCAGCGGCACCTGCTCGAGCCCCAGCGCCTCGAGCAACGCCGGGCCGACCTGGTCGAGCGCGGTGGCGTTGGCCAACCTGACGATTGCGACACCGTCGGCGAAGCGCGGCTGGAGACGGTCGGCCACCTCGAGCGCCAGCCGCGTCTTCCCCATCCCACCAGCTGCCAACAGCGTCACCACGGGATCAGTGCCTTCGGACAGCAGTGCCTCGAGGCGTACCAGCTCGGCCTCGCGGCCGACGAACCCCAGGCCACGCGACCGCTGCCGCGCGGGCCGTGCGAACGCCTCGCGCGCCTCGCGTGCGAGGCTCGAGCCCGTCGGTGGGTCGGACGCGGCGCCCCGCAAGCCCTCCACCAACGCCAACGTCGCGTGCTCGGGTGGCAACCCGAACTCGCTCGCCAGGCGCGCCTCGAAGGCCGCGAAGCGCGTCAGCGCCGCCGTGCGCCGGCCGATGCGGGCACAGGCGGCGAGCCACAGCCGCAGGACTTCCTCGTCGAGTGGCGCACCGGCCAGCCATCCTTCGAGCCAGGCGACGACCTCGGCCGCATGTCCCGCACTCGCTCGGCGCTCGGCGACCTCGAGGACCACCGAACGACAGCGCTCGATCCAGGCGGCACGCTCGAGTTCCAACCAGCTCTCGAACTCGGGGGCCGAGGGTAGCCTGAAGCCTTCCAGGAACACCCTGGGCCAGAGGCCGCCGACCTGCTCGAGGCGTCCGTGCTCGAGCGCGTCGGCCCAGCCGCGTACGTCGGTCTCGACGAGCCATCGCAGCCGCGTCCGCTCGATCTCGAGTCCGCTGCCGAACGGCAGGGCCCGAACGGCGACCAGCAGTTGCCGCAGGTTGGCCCGGCCCCGGTGCTCCTCGGAGTCGGGCCAGAAGAGGTAGAGCAAGTCGTCCCGCACGACCCAGGTGCCGGCGTGCGCCAGGAAGTAGAGCAGCGCGCTGCGCCGGTCCGCTGCCGGTTCCCAGCGGCGCTCGCCGATCCGAATCGAAGGCGGCCCGAGCAGACATACGCTGGCCTGCATATGTCATCATACAAGCGTCTCCCCCAGCCGCGTTCACCGACCCGGCCGGCCCGCCTCACGCTGGGATCACGCTCCGTTCACGCCGCTCCCGCTACGCTGCCACCGGGCGGTCGACCGCTACCTCCGATCGCCCGATCTCCATGCCAGCGGCGGCCGACCAAGCATCGTGCCGCCGCTCCTCGTGGCGCGGCTCCTCGTGGCGCGGCCGAAGTCCGCCCGAAAGCGACCGGCCCGCCCTAGGCTTGCTCCCGGTAGGTGAAACGGCCTGCCGACAGCGTCGCAAGCACCCGCAAGTCGTCGAGCGACTCGAGCGGATCGTGGTCGAGCACCACCAGGTCGGCATCGAAGCCGACACGCACGATGCCGGAGCGGTGAGCCCGGCCGATCGCGGCGGCCGCACCGTGGGTGAATGCCCGCAGCGCGGTCTCGGTGTCGAGCGCCTCGTCGAGCGGCAACACGGTGCCGTCGGCCCCGCGGCGCCGCACCGCCGCGCGCAGACCCTCGATCACGTCGGGCGGGGCGACCGGGGCGTCCGAGCCGAAAGCCAGGACCGCGCCGGCGGCGGCGAGCGACCGCATCGGGAAGGCGCGGTCCTGGCGATCGCCGAGCGCGGACACGATCGAGGCCGCATCGAAGGTGAGGTGGATCGGCTGCATCGAGGCCACCACCCCCAGCCGACCGAGCCGCGCCACGTCATCAGGGTGGGCGTGCTGGACGTGCTCGACCCGCGGCAGCAGGCCGGCCGGCCGCCACACGTCAGCGCTCCGTTCGAGCGCGTCCGCGACGGCGCGCACCGCGGCGTCGCCGATCGCGTGCGTGACGGGCGCGAATCCCGCCTCGGCGACGAGCCGGAAACGCTCGTGCAGCACCTCGGGCGGCTCGACCGGCATGCCGCGGTCGCCGGTTCCCAGGTAGGGCTCGAGCATCAAGGCCGTGCGGCTCCCCAGGGCGCCGTCCGCGAAGAACTTGGCGCCGCCGACGCTGAAGCGTGCGCCGCCATGGCCGGTCGCCAGGCCGATGGCGGCCGCGTGCTCGACGTCGGCGTGCGGAATGCAGGCCCAGACCCGCAGTGGGTAGTCGTCGCCCGAGGCCGCGTCGGCGAAGGCGCGCCAAGCGGCCGGCGCCTCGTACGCCATGTGATGGACGGTGGTGACGCCGCGCCTGGCGAAGTCGGCGCCGGCGGCACGCACGGCCGCGGCGAGCGTGGCGGCATCTGGCGCCGGCATCGCGCGCGCGACGAGGCCTACGGCGTGCTCGACCAGGTAGCCGCTCGGCTCGCCGGTGGCGTCGCGGACGATGGTGCCATGCTCGGGATCGGGCGTGCGGCTGTCGATGCCGGCCGCTCGCAAGGCGCCGCCGCTGGCCCAGCCGGCGTGGAGGTCTTGGGAGCGCAACAAGACCGGGTGGTGGGGCGCAACGGCGTCGAGCGCCGCCGCCGAGAGCGCGCTCGTGTCACCGGCAGGCACGCCCCAGCGCTGGAGTGCGAAGCCCGCCCCGGTGATCCAGGTTCCCGCGGGCTGCGTCCGCGCCCGCTCGGCGACGCGCGTCAGGGCCACGCCCATCGTGGCAGCGTCGTGCAGGTCGATGGCCGACAGCGAGATGCCATGCTGGCCGAGGTGCACGTGCGCATCGTGGAAGCCGGGGAGGAGGCAGCCGCCGGGGAGCGTCACCACTTCGGTAGCGTGCCCGCGCCAGGCGAGCACCTCGTCGCGCCGGCCGACGGCCACCACTCGGCCGCCTGCCAACGCGACGGCGTCGGCTACGGCCGCAGCCTTGGGGTCGAGCGTGCGCACGCGTTCGGGGAGCACGATCAGATCGGCGGTCATGGGCGAGTCTACCGGCCCCGCACCCCGGCTCAGCGACCGCCGAAGGCGGTGGCGAGCGCCACGAGCGCGTCGAAGTCGTCGGGCATGACCGGGTCGTCGAGGGCGGCGCGGTTGCGACGCACTTCGCCACAGCGCTCGCAGCGGTGGACGATCACCCACCCTTTCTTCCCCGAGTGCTCGACCGCCGTGGGCACCAGCAATCCCTGGCAAGGATTGGCCCGGTCACCTGGGTGCACGTCCACGTGGCGCGAGTGCAGGCAGTGCGGGCAATGGTTGCGGTACGAGCCGTTCGCCAACGGCGCCACGCTGGCACCGCAGACGTCGCAGGTGAAGCCCTGGTTGCTGCCGATGGCCACGAAGCGCCGCACGACCGCAGTCTAGCGCCGCGCGTCAGGCGCGCGCGTCAGGCGCACGCGCCGTCGTCGATCGAGCGCGCCGCGACCCGCCGCTCGACCTCGGCCACGTAGGCGTCGGGATCGGCCTTGCGCTTCAGGCCGGCGGCCGTCATGCTGCGGACGGTACCGAACACCGGTCGCTCGGGCCAGGGCCGATCGTGCCGGCCGTACACCCAGGCGATGCCAGCGTAGCCGTTCGGGTCGCGGCCATCGACGAAGTAGCGGTCGTTGAGCTCGCGGCTGAGGTCGAAGCCGGCCTCGGGTTCGGGGCTCCAGGCCAGGATGCGCTTTCCCCAGTACATGCGCATGTGGTTGTGCATGTATCCCGTCTCGCGCATCTCGCGCATGGCGGCATTCCAGTACGGATCGTGTGTGGCGCCGGCCTCGAGCTCGGCGGCCGTGTAGACGTGCTCGCGCCGATCCGGCGCGTGCTTCGCCAGCGTCGCCCGGGCCCACGCCGGCAGGGCCTCGTAGCGGTCGTAGCGGGGCTCGAACCAGGCGTGGTTGAGCGCCAACTCGCGCCGCACGAGGAGCTGCTCGACGAAGCCGTCGGCCGCCTCCGCGGGCGCCGCGGCGCGCTCGGCGCCGCGGCGCACCTCACGCAGGACCCGTACCGGCGAGAGCTGCCCGTAGTGCAGGTACATGCCGAGGTACGAGACGGCGCCGCGCTCCGGCGCTCCGCGATCGTGTTCAAAGCGCCACAAGACGCCCCGGACGAAGCGCTCGAGCGCCGCTGCCGCCGCGCGCTCGCCGCCCTGGAACCAGTCGCTGACGCTCGCCGCGCGGGGATCGGCCCGCAGCCGGCGCGCCAGCACGAGCGGCTCGTCGAGGGCGTCGGCGACGTCCTCTCCCGCCCCCGGGACCACCGCATCCGGCCCCCACGCTCGCGCGGGCTCCACCCGGGGCGGCAGTGCGGCACAGCGCTCGACGTGACGCCAGAGCTTGGTACGCAGCGTCCGCGCGGCGTACTCCACCTTGTCGCTGGCGACCCCGACCGGCACGATCGCCTCGCCCTCCACCTCGACCACGCCGACGCCGGCCTCACGCGCGACGCGCTCGCGCCATGCGCGCTGGTGGCGCAGGTAGCCGCGATCGCACACGAGCGCCGCGGCACCGCCGGCGGCCCCCAGGGCGACCTCGTCGGGTGCGCCGAGCCGACAGGCGAAGCCGATGCCACGCTCGCGCAGCGCGTCGCGCACCTCGCGGAGCCCTTCGAGCATGAAAACGAAGGCGCGCTCGGTGGCACCGGGGTAGCCGGCATCGAGACCGAAGACCACGCAGGTGGGCCGGTCCCAGTGCGACGCCAATGCCAGGGCGTGCTCGAGCGCAGGGTTGTCGTGCGCGCGCTGAGCCTGCTGCATCCAGTAGACCACCGGGCCCGCGGTCACGCTGTCGGCGTCGCGCAGCACATGGAGACGCTCGGCCGGCGTGACCTCCGGCATGGCCAGGAACGTGCGCCGCGGATCCGCTGGTGCCATGCTGCATCCTAGGAGGCGCAGCCGACACGCGACCGTCGGCACGCCACCAATGCCGCGCGGGCCTGGGTCCACGTACGATGGGGGGCGCCCGACCCGGGGCGAACCGCGATGATCCTCCTGTCGACCGAAGACCTCCTCTTGCGCCAGGGTGAGCGCGAACTCCTGCGTCTCCCCGCGTTCGCCTTGCGCCAGGGCTGGCGCGTCGGCCTCGTGGGCGCCAACGGTTCGGGCAAGTCGAGCCTGCTGGCGATCCTCGCGGGGCGCGTGGCGCCGGCCGACGGCCGGGTGCTGCGACCACCGGGGGTGGCGGTCCAGCTCGTCGAGCAGGCGACCGAGGCGCCGGCCGCTGCCACGCTCTGGGAGCTGGCGCGGCGCGAGGCGGCCGCACTCGAGGCGCTCGAGCGCGAGCTCGAGCGCGCTCAGCGCGGCGCGGCCGCGAGCGCCGACGCCGATGCCGGCCTGCGGTATGCCGAGCTCTTGTCGCTCTTCGAGCGCCGCGGAGGCTTCACGCTCGAGGCGCGCCTGCGCGCCGGTCTCGCCCGCGTGGAGCTGCCGGCGTCCGCCTGGCTGCGCGACGCTGCCGAGGCTTCCGGGGGCGAGCGCCAGCGGGCCCGGCTGGTCGGGGCCCTCGCGCTCGGCGCAGACGTGCTGCTGCTCGACGAGCCGAGCAACCACCTCGACCTGCACGCCCGCGACTGGCTGGCCGAGCAGATCGTCGCGCAGCGCGGGGCGGTGATGCTGGCCTCCCACGACCGCGCTCTGCTCGACGCCGTCTGTACCCACGTCGCACGCATCGAGGCGGGCCGGCTGATCCTGCGCCGCGGCGGCTACGCCCAGGTCGCGAGCGCCGAGGCCAGCGAAGCGCGCGCCGGCGCACGCCAGGCGGCGGCCCGGGCACGGCGGGTGACCGAGCTCGAGCACATGGCCGCTGAGTTGGCGCGCTTCGGCCATCGCGGCGCCCAGGCTCGCAAGCGGCGCGCCGAGCGCGAGCGCGCTGCGCTGAAGGCGGTGGTGCCAGCCGCCGGGCCGGTGCGGAGCGCGCCGCCGCAGCGGCGCGACGGCGCCTCCGAGCGCCCTCGCGATCGACCCACGGGCGTCGTCCTGCGGGCCCGACACCTGCGCGTGGACGGGATCCTCGACGACACCGACCTGGAGCTGAGCGCCGGGCAGCGCATCGCCCTCCTCGGCCCCTCGGGTTCTGGCAAGAGCACGGTCTTGGCGCTCCTGGCCGGGATCACGGCCTCGAGCGACCCGCGCTCGCAGCTCGCCTGGCTGGCAGGGACCAGCCTGCTCCACCTCGACCAGATCTGGCGCGGGCTCGAGCCGGAGTCGAGCCCGCGCGCCGCGCTCGAGGCATGGGTCTCGGCCGCCCAGGCGAACGGTGCCCTGGCCGAAGCCGGTCTGCCGCATGCGGCCTGGGATCGGCCCAGCGCGTCGCTCTCCGGGGGCGAGCGTGGCCGCGCGGCGCTGGCCCTGCTGGCCGTGCGGCAAGCCGACGTGGTGCTCCTCGACGAACCGACCAACGATCTCGACCTGCCGGCCATCGAGGCGCTCGAGGCGTTGCTGTGCGACAGCGCCGCCACCATCGTGCTGGCGAGCCACGACCAGACGCTGGTGCGGGCGCTCGAGGCCGAGGTGTGGAGCGTGGAGGCCGGTGAACTGGTGCGCTATCGCGGCGGCATCGACGGCTATCGTCGGGGCTCCCGACGCCTCGAGAGCGGCTTACTGGAACGCTCCGACATGGGCGAGGCAGCGGGCAACGCAGGAACGGCCGGAGCCACCGAGCCGCCGGGCTCGGCCCAGGCCGCAGCAGATGCGGCGCAGGCCCTCGACGCGCGACGTGCGGCGGCGGAAGCGGCGCTCGAGGACCCCGCGCGCTGGAGCGCGCGCGCGTTGGCACGCTGGCGCGAGCGGCGCGCGGACGCCGAGGCGGCGCTCCTGACGGCCTGGGAGGCCGACGCGCCGGTACCGGCAGCGCGCTACCGCACCCGCGAGGCCGGCGTCGCGGTGTTGGCCGACCGCGACGGCGACGGCCTGCGGGTGTGGCTCGAGGACGGCCCAGGCCTGCGCGTGCGGCGCATCGGCGAGGTCGCGCACCTGGTGGCGGAGGAGCTACCCGAGCGCAGCATCGTGCCTTGGGCCTGGCGGGCGCTCTGTGACGGCGCCGCCCGGCTCGCGCACTACCTCCTGCCGGTGGTGGCGGTCCAGGTGGCCAGCCGCGAGCCCCTCGACGGCGGAACCTTCGAGCCGCTCGCCCAGGGGTGGTGGGTCTGTCGCCGTGCCCGGCTCGAGCGGTGCGAGGGCTGGCTGCGCCCGCCGCCCGACCAGGGCGACACGCCGCGGCGTCGGACGCGCCGCCGACGCGCCCGCGCCGCCCGGCACGGCTAAGCTGTAGGGGTGCCCCCTCGGCCCCGTCGAATCCTGTTGTGGCTGAGTGCGCTGGTAGTGGCGCTGCTCAACGCCGCGCTGCTCCTGGCCCCGGAGTCGTGGCTCGAGGCCGTCTGGATGCAGCGCATCTGGCCGCTGTGGCCCGCCGTCACGGCGCGGCTGCACGCACTGCTGCCGCTGCCGGTCACGCTCGCGGCGCTGCTGGTCGTCGCACTGCTGACGCTGGCCTGGGCGTTGCGCCGGCCGCCTCGGGCGCGCCGCGGCCTGCTCGCGTTGGTGACCGTCAGCGCCGTGGCGCTGTCCACGTTCGTACCGGCTTGGGGCGCGGCCTACAGACGCGCGCCGCTCGCGACGACACTCGGCTTCGAGCTGAAGACGGCCGACCCCGAAGCGCTGCTCGACGTGCTCGAAGCGCTCGTGGCGCGCGTCGCGGCCGAGGCACCGAGCGAGCCGCTCGTCGTGCTGGCCGACGGACCCTCGCTGGCTGCGGCCGCCGCCGCGGCCGCCCGTTGCGTCGCCGAGGCCGACGCGTACGTATCGGGCCGCCCGGTGGCGCTGCCGCCGCGCGTGCGGTCGCTGCCGGCCGGGACGTTCCTCCGTGCGGGCTTCGCTGGGATGGCGTTGCCGTGGCTGCTCGAGCCGCACGTCGACGCCGGCCTACCCGCGGCGGCCTGGCTGGGCGTCGCCGCGCACGAACTGACGCACGCCGCGGGTTGGGCGCGCGAGGCCGACACCGATGCGCTGTCGATCCTCGCCGGCTTCGCCTGCGACCACCCTTGGGTGCGCTACGCCAGTGCCCTGCGGGCCGTCCAGGTGGTGAGCACCTCGCTACGACCGCTGTTGCGCGAAGGGAGCGCCGAGCACGTCCGCCTCCAGCGAGCGCTCGCGGCGCTTCCCGAGGTGGCGCACGAGGACCGCGCGGCGCAGGTCGCGGCGGCGCGGCGGTGGTACGCACCGGGCCTGGCAGCGGCCGTCACCGGCGTCTACGACAACTACCTGCGGAGCCAGGGCGTACGCGAAGGCGTCGCCGACTACGACGCTGCCGGGACGCTGGTGGGCGCGGCGCTGGTTGCCTGCAAGGCCGGCGATGGCGCGCGCTGGTGCCGTTGAGTCGCGCCGGCACCGAGCGCGGCCTCGGGTCGTCCCCATGTGAATGCTCCGACGCGGGCGCAGACTGGACCTGAGGGCACCGTGCGGGGGATACTGCGTAGCGAATGGCTGCCGACCGTGCGCTACTGGTGTGGCCCGGGATCCACCGAGATCTGCCTCGCGTAGTCGGTGAGGGCTGACGCGTGCGGCGCTGGCGCGACTCGTTCTCACTCGCCAACACGGGCGGCGTGACCAGGCGCTACGCGCTGCTGGCCGGCTTGCAGGAGTTCGCCATCTGGCTGCCGCTGCCGGTGCTGGTCCTGCACATGACCGACCGCGGCCTCGATCTCGCCATGATCGGCTTCGCGTTTGCGATCCGCGCCATCTTCGTGGTGCTGCTCGAGGTACCGACGGGCGGGCTCGCCGATGCCATCGGCCGCAAGCCGGTCGCACTCGTGTCGCAAGCGTCGACCCTCGTCTCGTTCGTGTTCCTGCTGCTGGTCGGCGGTCCCACCACACTCTTCCTCTACGCCCTCTTCCAGGGCATCGGCGCCGCCCTGCACAGCGGGGCGCTCGAGGCCTGGTACGTCGACAAGCTGAAGGCGACCGATCCCGGGGTCGGTCTGCAGCGGAACCTCGCCACGATCAGCGTCGCCCAGACTGCAGCCATGCTGCTCGGCGCGGGCATAGGCGGGACGCTGCCGTCGCTGATGAGCGGCTGGAACCTGCCCTGGCCGCTCGCCGGCTTCGGTGTCGCGCTGCTCGCCGGCCTGCTGCTGCGGCTGGTCGTGCTGTGGCTCACCATGGTGCTGGTCGAGGAGCCCGAGTTCGCCGGCAAGGCGCGCCCCGCGAACGTGCTCGCCACCCCCACCATCATCCGCGACGGTCTGCACCTCGCCCGGCGGATTCCGGTCATGCGCTACTTGCTGCTGGCCGGCGCCGCGATGGGCATGGCCATCGTCAGTCTCGAGACCTTCTGGCAGCCCATCGCCAGCCTGACCTTCGGTGCGGACCCCGAGAGCAGCGGCATCTACGGGCTGCTGGGCCTGGCGCTCGGTGCAGCGGGGCTGCTCGGCAGCCTTGCCGTGATGCGTTTCGGTGATCGGTTCCCGGGGGGTCCCGCGGCGCTCGCCGGCGCGAGCCAGCTGCTCAAGGGCGTCGCGATGCTCCTGCTGGCACTGCATGCGGGCGGGGCCGGCGTGGTGCTGGGGCTGACGCTGGCCTTCTTCGCCGTCGCCACCCAGAACGTCCCGCACGACGCGCTGCTCAACGACGCCGTCCCGGCCGAACGACGTTCGATCATGCTCAGCATCAACTCGCTGGCCCTGTTCCTCGGCGTGGCCGTCGGCGCCGGCAGCCTCGGCTTCCTGGCGAACCTCAGCGACCCCCGCCTCGCGCTCGCCATCGCGGCGAGCCTCACCCTGGTCGCCTCACTCGCCTACGTCGGCGTAGCGCTGGCCAGGCGCCAAGCCAGCCAGGCCGAGGTCGACGCGGAGCCAGGCGTGGCCGGCCTAGCGGTTTCCGCCGACCTGCCGCCGTCGACTGACCCGCTCGGCTGAGGTCGTTAGCACGAGGGTCCCAAGTTGCGCTCGATGAGGGCGTCGAGGTGGGGCTCACGCCCCATGAAGTCGACGAACAGCTCGGCCGCATCCGCGGCGTCGCCACGTGCCAGGATCGTCTCCGCGAACGCGCGACCCACACCGCGGTCGAACAGGCCTTCGTCCCGGAAGCGCGTGAAGGCGTCGGCGTCGAGCACCTCGCTCCACTTGTAGGCGTAGTACCCGGCGGCGTAGCTCCCGGACATGATGTGCGAGTAGCTGCTCAAGAAGCCCTGGGGCACGAAGTTCGCGGCCATCTCGAAGGGCTCCATCAGCGCCTGCGCGAAGCGGAACGGATCGTCCTGCGAATCGGGGTCGAAATCGACGTGGATGGCCAGATCGAGCTCCGCGAACGACAACTGACGCATCTGGGCCCAGGGTTGCATGAAGTGGCGCGCTCGCAGCAGCTTGTCGACCAAGGCCTGCGGCATCGGCTCACCCGTGTCGACGTGGCGCGCAAATCGCGCCAGGGCGGCGGGTTCGTAGGTCCAGTTCTCGAGCAGCTGCGACGGGAGCTCGATGAAATCCCATGCCACCGCGCCCTGACCGCGCGCCCGCACCTCGACGCGGGTCAGGAGCTGGTGGAGCAGGTGACCGAACTCGTGGAACAGGGTCTGCACCTCGGCGAAGTCGAGCAGCGCCGGAGCGCCCCCTTCCCCCGGCGTCACGTTGCCGCACACGACGCCCACGTGCGGATCGAAGCCGCCGTCTTGGCGGGGGCCGCCGTCGACCAGCTCCTGCTGCCAGGCGCCGTCGCGCTTGTCGCTCCTGGGATACCAGTCGGCGTAGAAGCTGCCCACGTGCGTATCGTGCTCGTCATGGACGACGAAGCAGGCGACGTCGGCGTGCCATCGCTCGGGCGCGTCGACGCGCGTGAACCGCAACCCGAACAAATCGCCCGCGAGTTGGAACATCCCCTGTTCCACCTGCGGCAGCGGCAGGTACGGCCGCAGCGCATCCTCGTCGAAATCGAAGCGCTGCGCGCGCAGCCGCTCGAAGGCGAAGCGAACGTCCCACGGCTCGAGCGACTCGAGGCCGAGCTCGCTGCGGGCAAAGGCACGGAGCTCCGCCGTCTCGCGTTCGTAGTAGGGGCGCGTACGAGCTTCGAGGGTGCGCAGGAACGCGCGGGCGCGCCCGGCCTCGCCGACCATCCGTTCTTCGAGCACGAAGGCAGCGTAGTCGGGATAGCCGAGCAGGCGGGCGAGCTCGCGGCGGGCGCCGAGGATTCGCCCCACGAGCGGGCGGTTGTCGAACGGACCGCCGTGGGCGCGGGCGTCGTACGCACGCCAGAGCTCCTCACGCAGGTCGCGGCGGCGGCTGTGCCGGATGAAAGGCAGATACGACGGCGCCTGCAACGTGAAGCGCCAGCCCTCCCTCCCGGCATTGCGGGCGGCCTCGCGCGCGCGGACGACCGACCCGGGAGGCAGCCCGTCGAGCGCCTGCTCGTCGTCGAGGTCGAGGTGGTAGGCCTGGGTGGCGTCGAGCAGGTTCTCACCGAAGCGCGTCGCGAGCTGCGCGAGTTCGACGCGTAGCGCCGTGGCCCGCTCGCGTTCGGCCTCGGCCAAGGCTGCCCCGGAGCGCCGGTACTCGCGCAGCAGCTTGGCGAGGTGACGCGCGCGGAGCGGGTCGAGCCGCTCGGAGGCGGGTCCCGCGGCGACCTCCCGGAGCGCATCGTAGACGCCGGGATGGGACCGCAGGCGGGCGCGAAACGCCTTGTAGAGGGGCTCCGCGCGGCCGAAGGCCTGGCGCAGCTCGGGCGTCGAACGAACGTTGGTGAGGTGGCGCGCGTACCCGTAGACGCGCGACACCATCTCGTTCAGCGCATCGAGCGGTTCGACGGTGTTGGCATAAGTGCGCGCATCGCGGCGCGTCACGATCGCATCGAGCGCCTCGCCCGCCTCGGCCACGGAGGTCTCGATGGCGCTCAACACGTGCTCGGGCGTGACACGCGCGAACGCGATGCGTTCGTCACGCGAACGCAGCGGGTTCGCTTCGGTTTCGAGCATGACCTGCCTCCAGCGGCTGACGTTCAGGGCACGAAGACCGGACGAGGGCGCACGGAGATGGCCGACGCGCGCAGCGCCCCGGCCGGCGCCGCCACGACCGCGCCGACCATGTCGGCGGGGACGGCGTGGCTGAAGAGGAAGCCTTGCCCCTCGTCCACGGCCATCGCCGCGACGCTCGCTCGCTGCGCAGCCGTCTCGATGCCCTCCGCCACGACGGTCAGCCCCAGGCCGTGGCCGATGCCGACCATGGCTCGCAGCAGCTCCACGTCGCTCGGGTCGGCGCCTTCGCCCACGCGAGCGACGAAGGAACGGTCGATCTTGAGGGTGTCGACGGGGAGCGCCCGCAGTTGCGCGAAGTTCGTCGCCGCGATGCCGAAGTCGTCGAGCGCGACCGTGACACCATGGCGCCGCACCGCGAGGAGTTGGTCGAACCCACGCTCCAGGGCCTGCATACCGGTCTGCTCGTGGAGTTCGAGCTCGAGCAGGCCCGGGTGCAGCTGCCAGCGCTCCAGCGCCGCCCGAACGACCTCACCGAAGTCGTTGCGCTCGAGCAACTCCGGACCCACGTTCACCGAGACGCGGCGCGCGTCGCCATGCTCGCGCCAGGCCGCGGCTTGCTCCACGGCATGCTCGAGCACCCACTCGAACAGCGTCTCACCCATGCGGGCGCGGTACAGACCTGGGAGGAACTCGTCGGGTAGCAGCAGGCCGCGTTCGGGGTGACGCCAGCGCACGAGGGCCTCGACGCCTCGTGCGCTCGCGTCGGCCAAGCGCACCCGCGGCTGGTAGTGCAGCACGAGCTGATCGTCGGTGAAGGCCCTGCGAAGGTCGCGCTCGAAGGCGAGGCGCTGCTCGGCCGCCTGGTCGAGGGCGACGTCGGCGAAGGCAAAACGCGAGCCGCCCGCCATGCGCGCGCGCTGCAAGGCGCTCTCGGCCCGCTCGCGCAGCACGTCGGTGCGGCGGGCGTCGGTGGGGGCGAGTGCGACGCCCGCACTCGCCGAGAGCTCCACGCGCAAGGTGCCGTCCTCGAACGGTTGCGCCACCCACGCGAGCAGCTTCTCCACGACCGGCACCGCGGCCTCGGCGTCGCCCAGGTCGGGCAACACGACCGCGAAGCAACCGTCGCGCAGCAAGGCGAGGGTGTCGGAGCGGCGCAGCGCTCGCTGGAGCCGCCTGGCCGCCTCACGCAGCAGGCGTTCGCCGCGGCGCGGGTCCATGGTCTGGTGCACGAAGTCGAAGTGGTCGAGTTCCAACACCACGAGGCCGGCGACGCCACCGTAGCGCCGCGCCTGGCGGATGGCCTGATCGAGTCGGTCATCGAGGACGCGGTCGGTCGGGAGGCCGGTCAACGCGTCGACCTCGCCCACCTCGAGCCGCTTCAGGCGTTCGGCACTGACGTCGCGAACGACCCCGTGGATCGCCACCAGGCCGGCTTCCTTGGCACTCCACGAGACCGAGGCGAAGTCCTCCACCCAGCGCACCCGGCCGGCGGCGGTGAGCATGCGGTAACGGTCGCGCCGCGAGCCGCCTTCGTCGCGCAGTGCCAGCAGCCGCGCACGCGCGGTCTCGCGGTCCTCGGGGGCGATCAGCTCGATCAGCTCGCGCCCGTGCAGCTCGGCGGGGGTGTGCCCCAGCACGGCGGCGACACCCTCGTGGGCCCAGCCGATCGTGGTGCTGCCGGCGGCGTCGAGGATGGCGCCGTAGCTGAAGAACGCGCCTTCGCCACCGAGGCTCGAGGCGAGCTGCCGAGCCACCTCGTGGGCGCTACGGGCGTGCACGAGTTCGGTGACGTCACGCTGGACCACCACCAGGTGGGCGACGCGACCGCGCGTGTCCTTGACCGGGTAGTGCCGTTGCTCGTTCCAGAAGAGGCTGCCGTCGCGCCGATAGCAACGCACCAGCGCGGTCGCTGCGCGACCCTCGCGAACGGCCTCACGCACGGCGCGGACCTCGTCCTGGTCGGTATCGGCGCGCATCAGGAAGCCGAGATCGCGCCCGACCGCTTCCTCGCGACGGAAGCCGGTGAGCGCCTGGAAGCCGTCGCTGACGTACAGGATGGGCTGACCGATCCGCCGCAGGTCGCTGACGCTGAAACTCTCGCCGGCCAGCACCCGGCGCAACACGCCCACGAGTTCGTCGCTGCCCGTGTCGACGTCGTGGAAGCCCGACAGCACCCGCTCACGGACGGCCTTCATGCGTCCCTGGTCGATCGTCGTCACGGCGTTACGCTGCTCGTCCATGGTCCCTTGGTGCGTCGGGGCCGGAGACGTACAGGTGCTGGCATATGCGCCAGCCTGCGTTCCTCCCGGGGAGCGCACGTCGTCCCGTGGGTCTCCCAACCCCTCGGAACGCGCCACGCTCGGTCCCACGCTCTTCCAGTTGTGAAGCTATCATGCCGGCTGCATGGTTTCCGTGGCAAAGGTCGCAACCGGGGGACGTTGTGGCGAACGCCACCCTCGCCGACCGGCCAGTACCCCCCTTGGGTATCCATGGAGACGGAGGCAGGTGGGCCGGCTCTGCTAGCATGCGAGCCGGCGAAGGAGTTGCTCCATGTCCACCCAACGCGTGCAGACCGACATCGTCATCATCGGCGGAGGACCCGCCGGCCTCACCGCCGCGATCTACACCGGCCGCGGCCAGCTCGACACCATCGTGTTGGAGCGAGGTCTCCCCGGCGGGCAGATCGCCCAGACGGAAGAGGTCGAGAACTATCCGGGGTTCGCAGAGCCCGTCAGCGGACCCGAGTTGGCCCAACGGATGTTGCGGCAGGCCGAGAAGTTCGGTGCACGCGTGCGCATGGACGAGGTTCAGCGCGTCGAGCCCGACCTCGAAGGATTCGTGGTGCACGGCCTCGAAGCCAGCTACCACGCCAAGGCCGTGATCGTTGCGAGTGGCGCCACCCCGAAGCGGCTCGGCGTGCTCGGCGAGGACGAGTTCTACGGCCGCGGCGTCTCCACCTGCGCGACGTGCGACGGGTTCTTCTACCGGGGCAAGCACGTGGTGGTCGTCGGCGGCGGCGACGCCGCCGTCGAGGAGGGCGGCTTCCTCACCAAGTTCGCCGACACGGTCACGCTCATCCATCGGCGCGACGAGTTGCGCGCCAACAGGGTCGCCCAGGCGCGGGCGTTCGCGAACCCCAAGATGCGGTTCGTGTGGAACACCGTGGTCGAAGAGGTGCTCGGTGCCGACGGCCAGGTCGTCGGCGTCCGCACGCGCGACCTGGTGACGGGCGCGGTCGACACCATCGACGCCGACGGCGTGTTCATCTACGTCGGCCACGTGCCCAACACGGAGTACCTGCGTGGCGTGGTGCGCTTGCGGGCATCGGGGTACGTCGACGTGCGCGACGAGATCTACACCGACGTGGAGGGGATCTTCGCGGCAGGCGACGTTTCCGATGAGGTCTACCGGCAACTCTCCACCAGCGTCGGAGCGGGGACCCGGGCCGCGATGGCCGCCGAACGCTGGCTCGCGGCGCGGGAGGCGCCAGCACCGGTGCCGGTCGACGTGCCAGCCTGACGCGCCGTGGTCGCCAGGCCTCAACGCACCACGAAGTCGTAGAGCAGCAGGCGCTCGCCGTCCCAGGCGAGCACTACGTTCCCATCACTCCACAGCGGCGTCCCCACGCCGGCGCGCCAGGAAGCCCCGTCGCTGAGCGTGAGGCGCACGAAACCCTCGTCGGCCTCCACGCGCCACGCGTCGCCGCCGATGTCGGCATCGGGCGGCTCGCGTGCGATGCGCGTGGCGGGCCACGACGGGAGCGACCAGCCGGGCTCCTCCGGCGCCAGCCGTGGTGGCCCGAAGGGCCGAATCCCGGCCGACGGATCGCCCAGCGCCAACACCCGGCCCACGTCACGAGCGCTGGGATCGCTCAGGTCGAGCACCACCACCGACGGCGGCGGTTCGCCGCCCGGGAAGTAGGCCAGCGCGTCGATCTCCTCCTCGCTCAGACCGAGCTCACGCGCGAGGAGCGCCAGCAGCGAGTCGCGAAAGGCGTCCCGTACGCCTTCGCCGTCAGTCTCCCAGGCCGGGGGCCAGAGCCAGCGGTCACGCACGAGCAGCAGACCCACTTCGGCATCGTCCGCGTGCGGGTCGGCCAACACGATCCCATGCCGCTCGAAGGGGTCCGCCGGCGCGCTCGCCTCCACATCGACCTCCGGCTCGCCGACGGCGTCCGCAGCGGCCCCGTCCACTACGCTGGTCTCCTCGGCCTCGCTGGCAGGCTCCACGTCGGTGGGCACCTCAGGATCCTCGTGCTCCCCGGCATCGTCACGCCCGGGCTCGTCCTCTTCGGTCGCTGCCGGCGGCTCGTCGTCGGCGTCGCGAGGCGACTCCGCCGGCTCGGTCGGCTCGACGGCCTCTTCCGGCGGTGGGGCCGGCAGCGTCAGGTCGATCATCGGGACCTCGAGTTCGGGCGGCCGTGTCGGCTCCGGCATCGCAGCCAGCGGCAGCGCGACCCAGGCCTCGAAGGTCCGCTCCTCACCATCTTGGAACACCGCGTAGCGCGCCTGCCGCAGCGGATCGCCGCGCTGCATGCGCACTGCCACACCGCCCGGCCACGGCATCACCCGCACGTCCTCGTTCGACCACGGAGCCTGCCACAGCAGTCGTGGCGCCAACGGCATGATGCCTTGCGGGATCGCCTCGGCCAGCGCCGGCACGGGGCGTGAGCCGGCCACCTCCGGCATCGACTCGGCGTAGTGCAGCGCGGCGGAGCGGTTGGCGAAGGCGCCGATCCGCACCCGGTACACGTCGCCCTGCGCGCCCGTCGAACGCACCACGTAGGTCGGATAGCCCTCCCGCAACAGGTCTCGCGAGATCGCCAGCGCCGTCTCCTGGTCGGACACCGCGATGACCTGGACGGTGAACGAGATCGCCGCCGCCGACGCACTCAGTGCCGTCGCCAGCGTCAGCAGCGCCAACGACGCCCAACGAATCGCCGGCGGCGGCCGCACCTAGAAGTCCTTGCGCTCGAAGACGATGACCGCCGCGGCAGCGAAGGCGGCGCAGTAGAGCGCGATCAGCGCCACGACCCAGCCGAGCGGGGATGCCGGCTGCACGTAGGCGCTGAGTTGCGTCGTCAACAGATATGGCGTCACGGCCGGGAAGACGACAAGGAGTTGCATGACGATCAGCGTCGCGAGCGTCGCGAGCGCGCCGCCGGCGGCGTTCATCAGGATGACCGCGAACAGCACCGCCAGCAGGCCGATGGGCACCAGGCTGTAGGCCGCGATCAGGTAGGCCCGCAGCACCTCCTGCCAGGCCTCGATGGGCACCATGGTGCCTGCGCCGAGCAGACCCTGGCGGCCCAGGCCAGTGCCGCCGACGAAGGGGCCGAAGCCGAAGAACGCGCCGGCCGCGAGTGAGGTGAGCAGGAAGAAGGCCAGCGCCAGGAAGGGGTAGGCGGAGGCCACCAGCAGCTTCGCCAGCAGCCACTGGGCCCGCGTGATGGGTCGCAGCAACACCGTCGGCAGGGTGCCATGGTTGATCTCGATGCCGATCAGTTCGGCGCAGGTGATCGCGATCAGCAGCGGCAGCAGGAACTCCATCGACGAGAGCAGTGCCAGCGCGGGCACCTGGAAGCCCGACACGAGGAAGAAGCCGTAGACGTCGAAGATGCCCGGCGCGTAGGCCCACAGCAGCGGGAACAGGATCAACACCAGCGCCCCGAAGCGCACGCTGGCCAGGCGACCGAGCTTGCCGAGCTCCATCTGCAACAGCGCGCTCATGCGTCGGCTCCCGTGGGAGCATCAGCCACGCTGACGGCGGCGACGGCTCCCGGTCGGCCCTCGACCGACGTCCTGCGGGCCCGCTGCGCCTCGACGCGTTCGCGATAGTACGAGCGCAGGTCGAAGCTGTCGTCACCGAGCTCGCGCAGCGCGACCCCGGCGGCCGCCAGGCAGCGCCCGACCCGGTCGATGGCGGCGCTCTCATCGAGCGTGAACACGACGTCGCGGCCGCGTACGAACACCTCGCGTACCCAAGGCTGTGCTGCCAGCGTCAGGCGGGCGTTCTGGACGTCGTCGACCATGGCACGCATGCGCGCGCCGCGATCGCGCAGATCGACCTCGTCGATCAGCACCCCCTCCTCGAGGATGCCGACGTGCGAGCAGTACGCCACCACCTCGTCGAGGTGGTGGGTCGAGAGCAGCACGGCGGTGCCGGACGAGGCCGCATCGCGCAAGACCCGGTGCACCAGGTGCAACGAGAGCGGGTCCATACCGCTGGCCGGTTCGTCGAGGATCAGCACCTCGGGGCGCGTCAGCAGCGCCGCCGCGACGCCCAATCGCTGCCGCATGCCGAGGCTGTACACGCCGACCTTGCGGTCGGCGGCGTGACCGAGCTCCACCTGGTCGAGCACCTCTCGCACCCGTGAGGTCGCCACGCCGCCCGCCAGCCGAGCGTGCAGCAGCAGGTTCGAGCGTCCCGTCAGGTACGGGTAGAAAGCAGCTGGCGCCTCGACCACCGCGCCGAGGCGACGCCGGATCGTCGGCGTCTCGTGCGGGTCGTGACCGAGCATCAGCACGGTACCGGATGACGGGAACGCCAGACCCGAGACCAGCCGGATCACGGTCGTCTTCCCCGCCCCGTTCGGACCGATGAGGGCGTAGACCTCACCTGGCTCGACCGCGAAGGTCAGGTCGCGGACCACGGGGCGAGGGCCGTAACGTTTGGTGAGGGCGTGCGTCTCGATAGCAGCCTGCATGCGGAACCTCGCTCACGAGTGTACGGTCCGCCAACGTGAGGCGGTGATGGCATCGTCCACAATGCCGCGCCAGGCCCGTGGGCAGCTCGGGGTGCTGGTCAGGGGCTTCCGGCGGGCACCTCCGACGGTGCTTCGAGGTCCGCCTTGACCCTGTCGAGCACCGCCTCCACCGTTCGGTCGGCGGCCTTGTCGGTAGCGGTCGTGTCGATGACGCTCACACCCTCGCGCCCAGCCTGGTGGATCAAGAAGCCCTGTAGCATCCGGATCTCGGCGAAGTGCTCGAGATAGCGGGCCGATGGCCGCCGCATCAGGGTGCTCTGCTCGCGGCGGCCGAAGTTCTCGCGGTGGTCCTCGGCATCGGCGATCGACAGGATCAACTGCACGACCACCGCGTCTTGGACGGCGAGCTTGCGCGGCGAGAGGCCCGGCACCAGGTGGATGCCCTCGATCACGAGCGAGGTCGCCTCGATCACGTGCCGGTCGATGATGGCGTCCACCGCCGTGGCGAGCTGCATCACCTGGGTCTGGAACCCACGCAGCACGCGCTTGCGCTTCGGCTTCACCGACGCCACCTCCGACGGCAGCAGCTCGGCCCGCCAGGCCGCGTAGCTCGATGCGTGCAACACCGGTGAGAGCTCGGCGCTGATCAGCGAACGCAGCGCCTGACGCACGCTGTCGGTCGATACCACCCGAGCGATCCCGAGCCGGTAGGCCAGTTCGGCGGCGAGGACCGACTTGCCGACGCCCGCCGTGCCACCGATCACGATCACGATGGGGCGCTCACTCGAGCGGACGCGCCGCATGATCTCGTAGCGCCGGGCGTACTCCTCCCCGGCCTCGTCCATCAGCAACCGCAACACCTCGCGCCGGACCACCTCACGTGGGACGCGCACCTCACCGCGCCGCCACAACACGTCCTCGATGCGCTTGGCGAAGCCATGCGAACGCTCCGGTCCGAGGCCGACGGCCATGAGCGACTGCGTCAGGATGCCGCGCGAGAACGGTAGTCCGCGCCGACCGCCACCGTCGTCGACGACCGTCGGTTCGGCCAACTGCGACACCGTCGCCTCGAAGCGCAGGCGCAGGTCGCGGCCGTAGCGGGCCTCGAGCAGCATCGCCAGGCGCCGCGCGAACTCACGCTCCTCCACGCAGCGGAGCCCGTCACCGCGCAGGCCCTGCTCGAGGTGCTCGGCCATCAGGTTGGCTTCCTTGAACGCGAGCCCGACCTTCTCGAGCCAGGCCACCACGGTGGAGCGCTCGAACGGCCTCACGCTGCCGTCGCGCTCGATCTCGAGCGGCGTGAACGGCGGCGTCTGGCGCCGCAGCGCGTTGGCCTGCTCGGTGCCGACGCGCAGGGCGACCAGGCGGGCCAGCCGCTCGACCAGGTCCTCCACCCGGACCATCCACAAGTTGCGTTGGCGCAGCTCGCGCTCGACGTCGCGCACCACGCGGACCGCCACCTCGGTGGGGACACCGGCGGCCTGCAGCGCCTCGATCAGCGGCCCGGCCCCGAACGGGCGCTTGACCGTGCCCACCAGCACCCGCAGGTCGCGGTGCTTGCTGCTGCTCATGCCGCCACCTCGAGCGCCTCGAGGCGCTCGAGCAGGTCCTTGACCACGTTGCCGGTCAGGCCCCAGATGCGCCTGCCACCCACGGTGTAGCGGTGCAGCAAGCGCCGCTCACCGCGCGTGACGCGCGCTTCCACCTCGGGCTCCAGCGCCTGCAGCAGGGCCAAGGGCACCACGAACGTCTCGGTGACCTCGCCCGCGTGCAGGCGCAGCGTGATGGGCCAGGGCACCCACGCCACCAGCGGGGTGGCGACGATGCCGTACGGCGAGGGGTGGTCGTCGAGTCGGCCACAGACCGCGCTCGCCGGCAGCGCCAGGCCCACCTCCTCGTGGGTCTCGCGCAGGGCCGCCTGGAGTTCGCTCTCGCCGCGTTCCACCCGCCCCCCCGGGAAGGCGATCTGCCCGGCATGCCGGCTCAAGTGCGGCGCGCGGACGGTGAACAGCAGCGCCGGGCCGTCGGGAGCGTCGAGCAGCGGCACCAAGATGGCGGCGCGGGCATGTTCCTCGAGTTCCAGCCGCCGGGCCGGGCGCGCTGCGAGCGCGCGCCGCAGGAGCGCCTGGCGCTCAGGCGCCACGCTCACGCGCGCTGCTCCAGCTCCGCGGTCAACGCATCGCGCAGGGCGAGTTCCGGATCCACCCCGGCGCGCCGGGCAAGCTGGGTCAGGCACAGCAGCGCCGCGCCGAAGGCGGCCTCATCGCCCGCCGCCACCGCCTCCTCCAGCGGCCGTGCCGCCAAGGACGCATCGGGCTCCCAGCCGAGCGCGCGCCCGAGCCCGACCGCCCGGCTGAGCGCCGGCAGGCTCCGCGGCACGCCGTCGGCGGCCCCCCGAGGCGCGGCGCCGGCGGCCTCGCGCTCGGCCAGCTTGATGGCGTTCCAGTTGCGCATCACGCCGTCGATGCCGTCGACCTCGACCGCTTCGAACACGTGGGGGTGGCGCCGCACCAGCTTCTCGACGATGGCCGTCTCGATGTCGTCGTACGTGAACGTGTCCTCGTCCTCGGCGATGACCGCGTGGAACGCGACCTGCAGCAGGACGTCGCCGAGCTCGTCGGCCATGACCCGCGGGTCACCGGTCGCGAGGGCATCGACCGCCTCTGCGGCCTCCTCGAGCAGGTAGGGGCGGAGGCTCTCGTGCGTCTGGCGCTGGTCCCACGGACAGCCGCCCGGTGCACGCAACCGCCGCATGGTGGCGAGCAGTCGTCGCATGCGCCCCATCGTAGCGCTCACGCCTGCGCATGCGGGTCCGGTAGGGCGCCATGGGCGCCGTCCGAGCTCGCTCGGCCGCTCGGGCGCGGCCCTCAGGCAGGCGCTCGCGCTTGGATCGCGGCCCAGTGCCGGCCGGTGCGACCGGCATCGCGGCGGTGCGAGAAGCAGCGCGGGTCGGCGCTCGTGCAGACACCTGCATCCTGGACGTGCGCCGAGGCCAGCCCCGCGCGCAGCAGCTGGGCGCGCGCCAGGGTGGCGACATCGGCCCGATAACGTCCGGGCTCGTCGGGGTCGGTCCACAGTGCCGCCACCGGGGCCTCGGCCCGTTCGAAGGCAGCCGCGACCTCGGGCCCTACCTGGTAGCGCGGACCACGGATGGCCGCCCCGAACCAGGCGTGGAGGTCGGCGGCGGCGCTCCCGAAGCGCTCACCCAAGGCCGCCACGGTGGCCGGCACCACGCCGGCCACAGCACCCCGCCAGCCGGCGTGCACCGCGGCGACCGCTCCCGTGACCGGGTCGTGCAGCAGCACCGGCAGACAGTCGGCGGCGCTGACCACGAGCAGCCAGGCGGGGTCGTCACTGATCACGGCGTCGCCTTCGGCGCCGATGGGATCGACACCAGCGACCCGCACGGCGGCGCCGTGGACCTGGTCGAGCCGCATCACGCGTTCGAGCGGGAGCCCGAAGCTGGCCGCGAAGCGCTCCCGGTTCGCCCTGACCGTGACCGGGTCGTCACCGACGGAGAGGCCCAGGTTGAGCGTGGCGAAGGGCCCTCGACTGAAGCCTCCGGCGCGCAGGCTCATGCCGTGCGGCACGCGCAGCGGTCCGCGCAGCAACGCCGTCTCGGGGAGGGCGCCGCTCAGTAGTTCCGCTCCCTGGCCTGCAGGGCCGTGTGTTCCAGGAGCCACTCGACCGCCGCGTGCACCGCACCGCGGACCGCCGGCGTGATCAGAGGGTCGCCGAAGCGCTCGAGACGGACGATCACCTCGCCGCTCGGTCGTCTGAGGGCCACCACCAGCACCTGCTGCGTCAGCTCGGGCTCGTCCACGGTGACGCGGAACAGGACCTGCTCCGCAGCGCCCAGCGCCTGCCAGCCCTCGTGCACGATGACGTGCGCCGGACCATAGGGGAACACGCGCTTGGCGTCTGCCGGGAGCTGGGTGGGATCGATGGCGGGACCGGTCAGGAAGGCGTGTGGCATGTGCAGGGGGCGCTCCAGGTGAGAGGGGTGCGTGTCGCTCGGCTGGTCCAGGCGGAACACCTGGTAGTGCAGCGGCTTGCCCAGGTCGCGCCACTTGAGCGCGTACTTGGTCTCGAACACGGCGTCCGGTGGCTCCGCGGCCGGAAGGCCGTAACGGCCGTCGGCGCGGGCCTCGGCGCGGGCGAAGGCGAGGTACTCCGAGTGGTCGGTGGCCAAGCGGATCTCGCCGCCCGCGACCAGGCGCGAGGCGGCCAACGCGAAGAACGGCCGCCGCAACAGGCGGTGTCGCTCGTGGCGCTCCTTGGGCCAGGGGTCGGGGAAGTTGACGGTGATGCTCTCGAGGCTGCGGGGCGCGAACAGCTGCCGCAGCGCGAAGGCCGCCCCGGCCTTGGCGACGCGCACGTTGGCGACCGCCTCGCGACGCACGCGAGCCAGGGCGCGCTGGACCGACACGTTCGAGACCTCCAGCCCCACGTGATCCTGCGAGGGTTGCGCCAACGCACGCCGGACGGTGTAGCGCCCGTCGCCGAACCCGACCTCCAGGTGCAGCGGGGCGCTTCGCCCGAAGGCCCGCGCCCAGTCGACCGGAAAGGGTGCGCGGCGCCAGGCCAGCAACACGCGCCCAGGCTCCGGCACCACCAGCGCCGGGGGCTGCAGGTCGGGATCGAAGGCCGCCTCGCCCTGGCGGCCCTCGTGCGCCGGTGGCAGGTTCGCGGGGCCCATCGGCCTCACCCTTCGTACGGCTTCACGAGGACCGTATCGTCGACGCGCAGGCCCAGGCGGATCAGCGTCTCGGGTAGCACCAACAGGTACGGTCCGCCACCCGCGACGGTCGTGATCGGGGCCGCGAAGGCGCTGCCGTCAGGACGCCGCACGGCGACGTCGACCACGTCCGCGCCGAGCACCCGCGCCCAGTTGTGGGCGATGCCCTCGTCGAGCCCGAGCGTCCCGCTGGGCACACCCGAGCGGGCCAGCCGCACCACCAGCTGCGCGGTCCGCGGCCGCCGGGCGCGCAACTGCAACGAGCCAACGCCGACCAACCGACGGATCACGCGCTGCACCTCGCCGAGCGGCACGTCGAGCGTCGCCGCCAGGCGCGCCACGGTCCGCTGGCCGTTCACGGCCGCCAGGACGCGACGCTCGTCGTCGCCGAACGGGAGGTCGGGCAGTGCGTCGTCGGGCACGAACGGCACCGCATCGCGCGAGACCTCGGGCCCACGCGCGTCGTCGTCACGGTGCTGCTCGTCGAGCCGCCGCAGTGCCTCGAGGACCAACGTCTCCGTGGCGGTGGTCACGCTCCGGTGCGGCGCCGGCAGGCCCACGACGAACTCGAAGGTGCCGCGCTCGTCCTCGAACAGCGCATAGACCGCGGCCTCCCCCTCCAACTGCCCGAACTCGGCATGGGTGAGCCGGCCGCGCTCGAAGTAGAAGCGGGCCTGACCATCGGGATGCTGCACCGCCAGGCGTCCCGTTCGGGTGGCGCCAGCGAGCAACTGGAACAGGTCGACGAGGGAGAACAGGCCGAGCGTGCCGGTCACGGGCGCCATGCTACCGCAGCGGCCCGGAACCACCGCTCGGTAGGGCGAACTCGTCGGGGTGGGGCACCTGCACCGAGACGATCGCCTCGGACTCGGGGTCGGGCGCGAGGGCGAGCAGCCCGGGCAGGGTGGCGCCTTGCGCGACGTCGGCCAGCTCGGGCGCGTCGACGACGTTCGCGACGATGCTCGAGCGCCCGCGCGGACGCAGGCCGAAGGCGTCGCCCACGAGCATCGGGTTCACCCCGTAGCGCAGCGACGTGCGCCCTTGCAGCCGCGCGCGCAGCCCTTCAGCCAGCCACACTTCGCCCTCGCTGCGGCGCGGGTCGCCGGGCCAGGGTCGGTCCCAGGGGGCGTCGTTCGCCGAGGGCTGCACCACCACCTGCGCCCCGCGCCCGTCGAGGGTGGCGAGCACGCGCTCGTGGAAGCCGTCGAGGCAGATCGCTACCGCCACGCGGCCCAGCGGCGTGACCACCGGGTGGAGGTCTTCGAGCCGCCCGCGCTGCAGACCGGCACGCTGCTCCGCACCCGGTGTCAGGTGCACCTTGGCGCTGCGCGCCAGCAACCGGCCGTTGGGAGCGAACGTCAAGGCGGCGTTGTGCACGTTCGCATCGCGCACGTGCCAGCCACGGCTGGGCTCCTCGTCGACGTCGGGCAAGAAGGCACTGCCGGCCACCACCACCGCCCCGGTGGCGCGCGCCACGGCGGCGAAGGTGTCGAACCAGATGCGGTAGGCATCCACGGCGTAGCGGCCGTAGATGGCGGCGGGAGCGAGCCGGCGCGCGCGCCAGGCGCTCCGCAGCCAGTGCCTGGCGTGCGTCGGCGCCAGGCGCGCCAGCGCCGCGGCGAAGGTCGGAGCGCGCAGTGCACGCTCGTCGCCGGCCACGGTCAGCAGCAGGGGCAACGCGATCAGTTCCGGGAACGCCACCAGGCGCGGGCGCGGGCCGGCCTCGGCCACCGCCGCCGAGCCCAGGTCGAGCATGCGCCGCGTGAAGGCCGCGGGCGTCGCGTACAGCGTCGCGGACCAGGCGACCTGGACCGCGGCGAGATGCAGTTCCACGCTCGGAGTCTACGCGCTCACCGGACCCCCGCGGTGGCCGCGGAAGTCGGGCCGGCGTCCGAGCAGTTGTTACACTCGCGAGGTGATCCCGCGGCTGGCGCGGTACGTGCTCCGCGAGGCGGCCGGGTTGTACGTGCTCGGTGCCGCGAGCCTGTGCCTGCTCCTCTCGATCGACCTGCTGAGCGTGTTGGCCCGCTTCCTCGTGGAGCAGGGCGCGTCCTGGGCGTCCATCGGCCGCCTGCTCCTGTTCAAGTTGCCGTGGTTCTTGCACCTGACGCTGCCGGTTGCCGTGGTGTTCGCGGTGCTGCTGGTCTCGGGGCGCCTCGCCAAGGACGCCGAGCTGCGCGCCGCGTACGCCGGCGCCGTGGCGCCCGGAGCGCTGCTCGTCCCGCTGGTGCTCGGTGGCTTGGTGGTGTCGGGCGTGGCTCTGGTGAACAACGGCTGGCTCGAGCCACACGGTGAAGCCGCCTACCAGGCGGAGATCCAGGGCTTCCTCTACGTCCGTCCGCCGGCCGCGATCCAGACCGACGCCGCCTTCGTGGTCCCCGACCAGGGGGTCTTCGCGGCGGCCCGCATCCGCGCCGAGCGCGAGGCCGCGCATCGTGCGGAGCTGCTCGGCGTACTGGCGCTGCTCGACGACGGCACCGTGGTGAGCGCTCCGCGCGGGACGTGGGACGCGAACGCCCGGACGTGGGAGCTCGACGATGTGGAGCGGACCGCGCCGGGCGGCGAGCGTGAGTTGCTCGCACGGCTGACGCTGCCGTTCGCCCTCGAGGCCACGCCCGAGGAGACGCTGGCGCGACCGCAGCAGCAGACCCTGACCGAGCTCCAGCGCCGGATCCAGGCGGCCGAAGCCGCGGGGGCCGACGCGTCGGTGCCCCGCTTCGAACTGCATCGACGCGTCGCCGACGCCTCCAGCGCAACCGTCTTCGCGCTCGTGGCGGGGGCCCTGGGACTGCGCGTGCGCGGCCGCAGCGGCGGTTTCGGTTGGACCATCGGCCTGCTGGTCGCATTCTGGGCAGCCTGGACGCTGACCGGCGGGCTGTTCGAGAGCGGTGTGCTGGGCCCGGCGCTGGCGGCCTGGGCGACCCCGGCGCTGGTGGCCTCGATCGGCGCGGTGCTCGCCTGGCGGGTGACCCACCGGTGACCCGGTTCGGCTGGGCGCTGGCGCGCGAGATCGGTCCGCTCTACCTGGCCGGCGTCTCGGTGCTGCTGGTCCTGCTGCTCGCCTCGTTCCTGCTCGGGGTGCTCGCCGAGGTGCTGGCGCGCGGCGTACCGCCGTCGCTGGTGGCCGGGTTCCTGCTGGCCAAGTTGCCATCGGCCGCCTCGGCCGGCCTGCCGCTGGCCCTGCTCTTCGCGGCCCTGTTGGCGTTGACCCGCGCCAACCAAGATGGCGAGCTCAAGGCGGCGCTGCTGCTGGGCCTCACCCCGGGGCGCTACCTGCGCCCGTTGCTGGCGATCGGCCTGACGGTGGCGCTGGTGACGGCGGCGAACAACGAGTTGCTGGTGCCGTGGGCCGAGCGTCGCGCCCAGGAGGTGCAGCGCGAGATCTTGCTGCGCTCGCCCGAGACGGTGGTACAGACCGGTAGCTTCTTCCAGGATGCCCTCGGCCGCAGCATCTTCATCGAAGGCGTGGACGCGACTGGGAACCTGGTGGGCATCACCGTGATCACCCCCGGAGGCGCACAAGGACCGCGTCAGCTGATCCGCGCCGAGCGCGGCCGCCCCGACCCGGCCGCCGGCGTCTGGGAGCTCGAGGACCTCAGCTATCGAACCTTCCGGCGCAGCCGGACGGTGCTCGAGGCCAGCGCGGCACGGGCCACGCTGCCGGTGCGGGGGCTCACCGCCGCCTCGCCCGCCGCCGCCGACCTGGTGACGCTGCCGCTCGTCGAACTGCTCGAGCGGGCCCGCGACGCCCCGGGCGAGGCGTCCGCCGAATGGACGGCGCTCCATCGCAAGGCCGCCGAGCCGCTGGCCGCCGTGGCCTTCGCGGCCTTCGCGCTGGCGGTGGCGCTGGCCTCCTTCCGGCGCACGGTATCGCTCGGCCTGGTGTCGGTGATGGCGCTGACCTTCGTCTACTACGCCACCTGGAGTGTGGCGAAGCTGCTCGGCGCCCAGGGGACGATCCCAGCGGCCTTGGCCGGCTGGGCACCGGTGGGCCTCTACGCGGTCGCCGCCGCCGCGCTGTTGGTGGTGTCGTGGCGCCGCTGAAGCGCACCTTGGCCCTCGCCCTGGCCCTGTTGCTCGCGTGCGCGCTGGCGCCCGGCGTGCGGGCCGCCAGCGTCGTCGTGGACGGGACCAGCGACCCCGCTTCACGCCTCGAGTTGCGCCGGGTGGTGTTGCCCGACGGCAGCGAGGCCGAACTGTACGTGCTGGAGGGCGACCCGATCGTGGTCGTGATCGACGACCAGCAGCGCGTCGAGGGCCGGCTGATCGAGTTCGATCCCGCCGCCCGCGAGCTGCGCCTGATCGGCCCAGGCTCCATCACCGTCGAGGGCGAGCGTTTCGAGGGCCGTGACATGATCATCGACCTGCGCGCGGAGCGCTTCAGCGGTCGTGACGTGCTGATCGTCACCGGTGACATCGACGTGTGGGGCGATCTCGCCACGCGCCTACCCGGCCAGGTGGACGTGCTCCAGGGCGTGTTCAGCCCCTGCTCGCGCTGCGACCAGGAGCCCTGGGACTACGGCTTCGTGGCCGAACGCTTGCGGCTGTTCCCGGGCGATCGCCTGGTGGCGGAGGGCGTGACCGTGCTCGTGCGCGGCATGCCCGTGGCGAGGCTGCCGCTGCTGGTGTTGCCGCTGGCCGCGCCCGACCGCCAGCCACGTCTGGTGATCACGCCCGGCAGCGCCCAGCGCCGCGCGCAGGTCGAGTTGAGCTGGCCCTATGTGGCGGGCGCCGAAGGGCTGGGCCGCCTGACGCTGCGTTACCTGGCGGAGGTCGATCCCGCTCGCGGCGGCTGGCTGGCGCAGCGCCTCCTGGGCGGCGCGGTGGTGGCCTCGCATATGGCCTGGGACGTCGACCACCGCTTGTTCGACGAGCGCGGCGCCGGCGAGGCGCGCATCAGCTACCTGCCGAGCCTGCCCGACCTGGCCGGCGCGGACGTCGACCCGGCCGAGCTGACCGTGCGCGTGCGCTACGCGACCGATCCCAGCCTGGGGACGCCCAGCGTACGCCTGGGACTCGACCGGGCAGACCAGCGCGTGCCGGGCCGCTGGGAGTACGACCTGGGCCTGGTCGGCGAGGGCGATGGCGTGCGCGGTCGCTTCGACACGCTCGGGTTCATCGATACCGACCCCGAGGCCGATGCGGGTCTGGCACCGAGCTTCGCGAGCCGCGCCGCACCGCGCAGGATCATCGCGCGGCTGCGACTCGAACCGCTCCGACCCGACGACGTCGTCCTGGGTCCGCTGCGCCTGATCGCCGGCGAGCTCGACCTCGGCGTCTTCGAGGACGTCAGCGACCCGACCAACCGCGTCGCGGCCAGGACGAGGTTCAGCGTGGCCGGTCGAGCCCGGACGGTGCACGTGACGCAGCTCGAGCCGCTGCGGCCATGGCCGGGCCTGCAGCTCGACGCCCGCAACGCCTTCGACGGGCGCTACTACGAGAGCGGCGAGCGGCTGATCCTCTGGCGCACCACCGTGGGGCTGCGGCAGGCGTTCGGTAACGTCGGCGAGTTGGCCCTGACGGCCGACCGCGACGTGAACGAGGGCGAGACGCCCTTCCGCTTCGACACCGTGCCGCGCCGCAACCGGACCGAGTTCGGCGTGCGGTTGCGCCTGGCGCCGACGCCGCGCTGGAGCCTCGAGCATCGCAGCGGCTACGTTGCGCTCGACACGCGCCGCCCCGAGGACGAGGGGTGGCAGCCGCTCGACACCACCTTGCGCCTCTTCGGCGACCTGCCGCTGCTCGGGCTGAGCCTGCGTCACCGCTACGACCCCGAGGAGGGCCGGCCCCACACCTTGGAGACTACGCTCGAGCTGCGCGCCCGGCGTCAACCGGCCGACCTGGCGTTCACCGTCACGCACCTGCACGACTTCGCTCCCGAGACCATCGACGGCATCGTCGTCGGTGACACCCGCACCGCGGCGACTTGGACGCTGGGCGTGGAGCGCGTCGCGCGCCTCCAGTTGCAGAGCGCCTATCGCCGCGCGCCACCGCTCGCAGCCGACGGCAGCCGCAGCTTCTGGGACCCGCTAGAGGTACGGCTCGACTTGGGTGCACTCCAGCCGCGCGACCCGCGGCCGGGCCTCCGCGCCGAACTGCGCTACGACCTCGACGCCCGCGAAGCGCAGCGCCTGACCTTGGCGGGGCGCGTGCGCCTCGGCGAGGCGGAACTCGACGCCTCCCAGCGCATCGACCTGCAGACCGGCGAAGTCGCCGACGCTCGCGCCACGCTGACGCTGCCCGGTCACTTCAGCGTGGCGCTCAGGGGCGTCGCCTGGTTGCCTCCGACGCTCCTCGGCCTGGAGCCGTTCGAGGCCGTGCGGCCGGTCGCGCTGACGCTGCGCGAGGCGCCGGACGACGGTCCGGTACGCTGGGAGGTGAACCTTCGGGCGAGCCTCGATCCAAGCTTGGCCGAGGGCGCCGGCGGCCGACGCGACACCACGCTCGACTTCCGGGTCGAGTTGCTGCGCGAGCGCTATGGGCCGCTCGACGTGAGCCTCTCGGGCTTCGCCGAATGGCGCTTGCGCGACGACCTGCTCGATCGCTCCCATCTCCGGCGAGCGTCGCTGACGCTGGGGATGGAGGCTTACGAGCGCGTCGGGTTGCAAGGGAGCGTGCGTTACGTGGGAACCTACTCGCCGAGCCTGGCTGACTTCACACGCGCCGAACTGCAGCTCGAGCGCGTGACCTTGACGCTGCGCGCCAGCGACCGCTTCACCGTCGGCGCACAAGTGAGCGACATCTGGGATTTCACCCGGACCCGCCCGGACCAGAGCCCCTGGAACCTCCGACCCGAGGTGTTCATCGTTTGGGACCGCTGCTGTTGGGCATTGGCCGCGGCGTACGACACCGGCACCGGCGACTTGCGACTGGTGCTGACCGGGCCCGGAGCGCAGACCGGCATCGAGGAGATCGTGCCGACACCGTTCGGACTCGAGCGGCGCCCGCTGGCGGCCGAGGCGACACCGTGACGCCGACGCTGCGACGCCTGCTGCCGGGTGTGCTGGCCGCGCTGCTGGCGACGCTGAGCGCGTGTACCGGGACCTTCCGCGAGGGCACCCCGCTCGTGCTCCTGGTCGCGACCGGCCCGGGCGACGCGCCGTCCCGGGTCTTGGCGTTCCTCGCCGAGCCGCCGGGCCCGGCAACGCCACGGCGGGTGATCCCGCTCACGAGCGCCGACCTGGCGCCCGATCTGACCTTGCCGCTGCGTGATTGGGATTGGGTGGATCGCGAGGCGTCGGCCGTCGGCCCGGGGCTGGGCCGAACGCGGTTGGTGGCGCTGGCCAGCACGACCGGCAGCGCGACCGCCGCCCGCACGGCGTTCCTACACCGCTACGACGTGGCGACGTTCGATCCCGACGCGCCTGCGCTCGTGCCGGTCGACGCGGCGCCGCTCGCACTCGTGCGTGCCGGGCTCTGGAACGACGCCGCCTTCCCGGTCGCCGCCGGCGTGCAGGCACCGCTGGAGGGCGCCTGCCTGGTCGGCGTCGCCGTCAACGGCACTGGCCGCTACGTCGCCCTGCTCGACCGCCGCGCGGCGTGCCGCAGTGGCGAGACCGAGGTGGGCCTGCACGTCATCGACCTCGTCGCGGGTGAACTTGTTTGGAGCAGCACCCCGGACGATGTCGCCCCGGTCCGCCCGTACGTCGAACAGCGCGAGAACACCCTCGACGTGTGGCTGCGCACCCCAGACGGCTACGACTGGCATCTGCTCGACCTGGCGACCCGAACGCTCTCGGCGCGACGGCAGGGCGTCAGCGGCAGCACCTTCGTCGACGCGACGGCAGCGGACGGCGCGCGCTGGGTGCTCATCGACGCCCGCTTGCGCGCGGTCACCGAGGCGGGCTCGGGCGCGCCCGGCGAGGCATCGGCCAGCGGCACCGACCGGCGCTTCGTGGGTACCGGCCCTGACCTCCCGGTCGTGATCACGGGAGGCAGCGACCTCGTGGTGCATCCAGATCCGCTGCGCCCGGCCTGGAGTCCACGTGGACGCGCCTACCTCGACGGGGTCACCGACGTACCCGATCAGCTCACCTACCTGGTGCGCAGCGGTGCGATCGACACCCTCGACCTGCTCCTCTTGGATCCGGCCGAGCCGCTCGCTCGGGTGGTGAGCGAGGTGTACCGCGACCCGGTCGACGCGCCGCTCCTGACGGAGCCCCGGCGCATCACGATGTTCAGGCCGCGCCCACCGCCGACGCCCTGATCGTCTCGGCGATCCGCTCGGCGAGTTCGGCGTCCACCAGCCGCCGCGCGCTGCGCATCGCGCTGGCCACCGCCCGCGCGTCCGAGGAGCCGTGCCCGATGAAGGCGTGCCCCGCTACGCCGAGCAGCGGCTCGGCTCCGACCTCGGCCGGGTCGAGCCGGGCCGCCAAGCGCTTGAGCGCGGGCTTGGCCAGCAGGCCGCCGAGCCTCGAGCGCAAGTCGGAGCGCAGGGCGTCGCGCATCATCGCGAACAGCACCCGCGCCTCGCCTTCGGCGAGTTTGAGCATCACGTTGCCGGTGAACCCATCGGTGACCACGACGTCGGTGGTCCCGGCCAGCAGATCGCGCCCCTCGACGTTGCCGCGAAAGTGGATGCCGGGTGTCGCCGCGAGCAGGTCATGCGCCTCGCGGGTGAGCTCGTTGCCCTTCTCGGGCTCCTCACCGATCGACACGAGCCCCACGCTCGGCTCGGCCAGGCCATAGATGGCGCGGGCGTAGGCGTCACCCATCAGCGCGAACTGCGCCAGGAACACCGGCCGGCAGTCGGCATTGGCGCCGGCGTCGATGAGCGCCGTATGGCCGCCCTTGGCGTTGGGGATGTTGGCCAGGATGGCGGGTCGTTCAACGCCCTTCAGACGACCGAGCAGGAGCAGCGCGGCGGCCATGGTGGCGCCCGAGTGCCCCATCGACACGCAGGCCGCGGCCTGTCCCTCCTTCACGAGCCGTGTCGCCACCACCACGCTGGCATCCGGGCGGCGCCGCACGTCGGTGGCATGCTCCTGCATGCCGATCACGTCGCCGGCGTGCACGACCGGCAGCTCACCGCCGTGCTTCGCCAGCGCCGCTCGCAGGCGCGTCTCGTCGCCCACGAGCACCACCGCGCACCCCTTGGCCGCGGCCTCGAGGGCCCCGGCGACGGCGGCTTCCGGCATGTGGTCGCCGCCCATGGCGTCCAAGGCGATCGGTAGGTCGGTCACCGTCGGAGTCTACCGCGGCGCGACGGTATCCTGCGGGACGTGGACATGGACCTTCGTACCTTCGACGCCCCCGGCGGGGAACGCCTCGACGTGGCGATCGCGCACGCGCTCGCTCTCTCGCGCACGCGTGCGCGCGACCTCGTCGACGAGGGTTTCGTCACGATCGACGGGCGCCCCGTGGGCAAGCCCGCCACCATCTTGCGGGGCGACGAGATCGTCTCGGTGATGATCCCGCCCGCGCGGCCCCTGATGGTGGAGGCGGAGGACGTCGCGCTCACGGTGATCTTCGAGGACGAGCACCTCGCGGCCATCGACAAGCCGCCGGGCATGACCGCGCACCCGACCGCCACGGTGCGAACCGGCACGGTCGTGAACGCCCTCCTCGGCCGCATGCCGCTGTCGAAGGATCGTCACCAGGATCCAAGCGCCGATGCCTATCGCCCCGGCATCGTGCATCGCCTCGACAAGGAGACCTCGGGCGTGATGGTGGTAGCCAAGCACGACGCGGCACACCGGGCGCTCGCCGCGGCCTTCAAGCGCCGCCTCACCGAGAAGGCTTACGTCGCCATCGCCGTGGGCAGTATCGACGACGGCGTGGTGGTGGATGCGCCGATCGGGCGCCATCCGGTGAAGCGCCAGCAGATGAGCGTCGGAGGCTCCAACGCGCGCTCGGCCAGCACGCAGTTCCGCGTGCTCGCACGGTTGGGCGGCCACACGCTGGTGCGCGCCAAGCCGCACAGCGGCCGCACGCACCAGATCCGCGTGCACCTGGCCTACCTGGGCGCGCCCATCTTGGGAGACCTGGTGTACGGCCGCCCCTCGGACGTCATCGGGCGGCATGCGCTCCACGCCCAGCAGTTGACGCTGCCGCACCCCGTCGATCACCTCGCGATCACCTTCAGCGCACAGGTCCCGGCCGACATGGTACAGGCCTGGCTGCGCCTCGGCGGCACCTGGCCGCCGTCCGACTTCCCCGATCTGTGAGGTAGCATTCCTCAGCCGCATGCGTTTGCAACGCCCTCGGAGGACCTTCGGTGACCGACCCCAGCGATTACCGCCAGCTGTTCGACCTGTCCGGTCGCCACGCCCTCGTGATCGGCGGCGCCTCGGGCATCGGCGCCGCTTGCGCGCTCGGCCTAGCCGACCACGGCGCCAGCGTGACCATCGCCGACTTGACCCAGGCCGCCGCCGACGTCACCGCCGCACGTCTGCGCGAGCGCGGCGCCCAGGCCCAGGCCGTGACGCTCGACATCACCGACGAGGTGTCGGTGGAGCGCGTGCTCGGCGAGCTCAGTGCCCTCGACGTCTTGGTCTGCACGCCGGCCGTGAACGTCCGCAGACGGCTGTTGGAGTACAGCACCGAGGACTTCGATCGCGTCATCGGCCTGAACCTGCGCGGGAGCTTCTTCGTGATGCGTGCCGCCGGTCGGCGCATGGCCGCACAGGAACGCGGCTCGATCGTGATGTTCTCGTCCATCCGCGCGCAGGTGGTGGAGCCCGGCCAGGGCGCCTACGCGGCCACCAAGGCCGGCACGCTGCAGCTGATCCGGGCGCTGGCGGCCGAGTTGGGACCGCACGGCGTGCGCGCCAACGCCGTCGCACCGGGCGTGGTCGAGACACCGCTCACGGCTCCCATCAAGGCCGACCCCGACTGGTACCGCGCCTACGCCGAGCGTTCCGCCCTGGGTCGCTGGGCGCAACCGTCCGAGATGGTGGGTGCGGTGGTCTTCCTGGCCTCGGACGCCGCCTCCTTCGTCACCGGCACGCTACTACTGGTCGACGGCGGCTGGACCGCCGTCGACGGTCGCTTCGCGCCGCCGCTGTGAGCTGAGCATGCGACCCCTCGAGCTCGAGGTGCAGGCGCTGGCTCGCGCGGCGGCGGCCGCGGTCGACGCCGCGCGCGTGGTGCGCCTCGCCCAGGCACTCGTGCGGGTGCGCAGCGTGGCCGAACCCGCCGCGGGCGCCACCGAGGCCGCCTGTGCGGCGCTCGTCGCCGACACGCTGCGCGGCGCGGGCTTCGCCCCGGTCAGCCAGGAGGTGGCGCCCCAGCGGCCGAACGTGATCTGCGACTGGGCCGGCAGCGACTTCGACCCCGCGCGCCATCGCACGCTGCTGTTCGAGGGGCACAGCGACGTGGTCACCGAGGGTGATCGATCGCGCTGGCGTCACGATCCGTTCGGCGCCGAGCTCGAGGAGGGGCCCGACGGGGAGCGGCTGTACGGCCGCGGCAGCGCCGACATGAAGGGCGGCGTCGCCGCCGCGATCGTAGCGCTGGAGGCCGTGCGCCAAACGTGCCCCACGCTCACCGGACGCATCCGGCTCGGAATCGTGGTAGACGAAGAAGGCATGATGCTCGGAATCAAGGACTTCATCGCGCGTGGCTGGGCCGACGACGTGGACGGAGCCATCATCTGCGAGCCCGAGGAGCAGGAGTTGTGCCTGGTGCAGAAGGGTGCCATGCGGTTGCACGTGCGGGTCCGCGGCGTGATGGCGCACGGGGCCATGCCCTACGCAGGCGTCAACCCGATCGCGGGCCTCATTCGCTTCCTCAGCGCCGTCGAGGACCTCCAGGAGGCCGAGCAGGCGTGCCTGGGGCCGCACGAGCACCTGGGCCTCCCCTGGCTCACGCCGACCGTCGTCGCTGCGCCCGTCCGCGGCGAGGCGCAACTCAACGTGATGCCCGACGAGGCCTATGCCGCGCTCGACGTGCGCACAGTGCCGGGGCAGGACCACGACAGGCTCCATGCGCGCTTGCGGGAGGCGGCAGACGCGGTCGTACGGGCGACGCCGAGGCTCACCATCGAGCTCGAGTGGTTCGAGAGCCGCCCCTGGACCGAGACGCCGGCCGACGACCCACTGGTGCGCGCGCTCGCGCTGGCGTACCCGCTCGTCTTCGACCGCCCGGCCCCCTATGGCGGTGTTCCAGGCGCCACCGACGGCACCTTCTTGCGCGCCACGGCCGGCATACCGATCGTCACGGTGGGCCCCGGCGACCGCACCATCCCCCACCAGGTGGACGAGTTCGTGCGTACCGGCGACCTGGTGCAGGCCGCGCGACTGTACGCGGCCGCGGCGGTCACCTACTTGGCGGGTGAGGCATGAGTTTTGGTGACTTCCGCCGCGAGCTGATCGAGACCACGCTGTCGTTGGCGCCGGCGATGCTGTTCATGCTGATCGCCCAAGTGGTCTTCCTGCGGCTCCCGTGGGAGGAGTTCGCGCTGGTGCTGATCGGGCTCACGTGCACGGTGCTCGGCTTCGTGCTGTTCATCCAGGGCGCCAAGCTGGGACTGCTCCCGCTCGGCCAGGGGATCGGGACGGCGTTCATCGAGCGCCGGGCGCTACGGCCGTTGTTGGTGTTCGGGTTGCTCCTCGGCATCGTGTTGACCGTCGCCGAGCCGGACGTGCGCCTGCTCACGTACCAGATCGAGGACGTGTTCGGTGACGCGGTGAACCGCACGGCGCTCATCACCGCCGCCGCGATCGGGCTCGGCCTCTTCGCGGTGATCGCGCTGCTGCGCATCGCTTTGGTATGGCCGATCCACTACGCACTCATCCCCGGGTACGCACTCGCGCTGGGCCTCTCGCTCTTCGCCGACGAAACGACCGTGACACAGGCGTTCGACATAGGCGCGGTCACGACCGGGCCCATGACCGTGCCGTTCCTGATCGCCCTGGGGGTGGGCATCGCCTCGGTACTCGGAAGTCAGAGCCGCATGCGCGCCAGCTTCGGCATCATGGCGATCGGCTCGATCGGACCCGTCTTGGTGGTCATGATCTGGGGCATCGTGCGGAGTGCGTCATGAGCATCGACCTGCACGCACTCCTGATCGAGGGCGCCGTCGAGGTGGTGGAGGCGACGCTGCCGGTGCTGGCCTTGATCGCCTTCTTCCAGTTCGTGGTCTTGCGGCGTGGCGTCAACCAACCGCGCGCCATCCTGATCGGCATCCTGATGGCGATGCTCGGGTTCTACCTGTTCATCGTCGGCGCCAAACTGAGCCTGATCCCCATGGGTGTCGCCATCGGCCAACTGCTCGCTGGCGCACCGGTCGGCGCCGTGCTGGCGTTCGCCTTCGTGCTCGGCGCCGCGGTGGCATTCGCCGAGCCGGCCGTGCGCATCCTGGCGTTCGAGATCGACGAGGTCTCGGCCGGCTCGCTGCGCAAGCGCTGGATCGCGAGCGCCGTGGCGCTCGGCGTCGGCCTCGCGGTGGCGGCGTCGGTGCTGCGCATCGTCCACGAGCTGCCGCTCGCGGCGGTGCTGGTCCCGGGCTATGCCCTGGCCATCGTGTTGACGCTCTTCACACCGCGCGACATGGTTCCGGCTGCCTACGATGCCGGCGCCGTGGCCACCGGGCCCGTCGCGGTCAACTTCGTCTTGCCGCTGACGACCGGAATGGCGTTGGCATTGTGGGGTGAGGATGTGGGCGCGCTCGGGTTCGGCGTCGTCGGCATCATCGCGCTAGGGCCCATCATCAGCATGCTCGCGTTGAGCATCCTGCTCCGCCGAAGGGATTCCGATGCCTGACAAGATTCGTTTCAAGCTGCTGGTCGCGATCGTGTCGCAGGGCCGCTGCTCCCCGCTGGTCGCAGCCGCGAAGGCGGCGGGTGCCGAGGGAGCCACCATCATCCGGGGACGCGGCACCGGCGTGCACGAGGGCGCCAAGTTCCTGGGCCTCCCCATCGAACCCGAGAAGGACGTCATGCTCGTCCTGGTGCCGGTGGACGTAGCCGAGGAGGTGCTCGACGCGATGGTCACGGCCGGCGAGCTCGACAAGCCCGGCCACGGCATCGTGTTCATGCTCGACGTGCCGCGTGTGGCCGGCATCGTGCACCGCGGCGAAGTGCTGCACAAGGCGGGCCCCGGCGACTGAGCACGAGCGACGGTCCGCAGTCGCGGGGCTGCCGCCCGGACCGCCGCGCATCGTGGCTCACACGGCAAGGCCAGGCCGTTGGGCGACGGATCACTTCGACAGGCGCGGGTCGAGCACATCACGCAGAGCGTCGCCGACCAGGTTGAAGCCGAGGACCACGAACACGATCGCCAAACCAGGGAGCGTCGCCACGTGTGGCGCCACCGCGAGGTATTCGCGGCCACGCGCCAGCATCAAACCCCATTCGGGCTCAGGCGGTCGCGCACCCAACCCGAGGAAGCCGAGCCCGGCGGCGAAGAGGATCGCCACCGCCATCTGTAGACTCGACTGCACGATGATCGGCGCCATCACATTGGGTAACACGTGCTTGAAGAGGGTGGGTATGCGCCCGAGCCCCAGCGCCCGCGCGGCCTCGACGTACTCGCGCTCGCGAACCGACAGCACGCTGCCACGCACCAGTCGGGCGTAGATCGGGATGGAGGCTATCCCCACCGCGATCATCACGTTGGTGAGGCCGGTGCCCAAGGTCGCCACCAGCACGATCGCCAACAGGATGCCAGGAAACGCCAGCATCGTGTCGACCACGCGTTGAACGATCAGATCGGTGGCCCCACCGTAGAAACCCGAGATCGCACCGATGGGGACACCGACCGCCACCCCGATGAAGACCGAGATCAGACCGATGAAGAGCGAGATCCAGGCGCCATGGATGAGTCGTGAGAGCAGGTCTCGCCCCTGCTCATCGGTACCCAGCGAGTACCAGCGTATCGGGCCGTCAACGCCGAAGAGCCGCATGTCGCTTGTGACGAGGCCGAAGAACCAGGTCCACCGCTCGCCGCGGACGAAGAGCCGCACGGGGTAAGCCTCCTCGCCGACTTGCACACCGGCGATCGGACTGCGCGCGACGTCGCGCACCCACAGGCCCAACTGGCCCTCGGGACCGCGTAGGGAGACACCCATCATCGGGGGGACGTACGAGCTACGCAGCGCCTGCCGCGTGGGCGAGTACGGAGCCAGGAA
>SLRS01000190.1 GCA_007130855.1 Trueperaceae bacterium
CGAGCAGCTGCGCCGGGTTCGCGCAGGCCACGAGCACCTCGGCGTCGAGGTGCTGTGCCGGTATCGGCTCGCTCGGGTCGTAGCTGACCGTCCGCACGCCCTCGACCTCGATGGGGCGCAGGTCCACGTTGTTGGGCAGCAGCATGGTGATCACGGCGCGACACTCACGGTGACGACCTCCTCGATCCGCGACGTAGCCGCGAAGCGTGGCTGGCCGGCATCGACTCGCGTCGACGGCGCGGCTCAGCCATCGTGCCCCAGCAGCTCGGGGACGAGCGTGCGCGCGGGCCTCGCCGGCACCGGCGTACCGGCCCCCAAGACCCGCGAGACCCGGGCAGCGGCGTCGACGACGCTCATGCGGATCGCATCCTTGCGGTCGCGCTTGATCGCCAGGAACGTGACGCTCAGGGCGGCCTGGATCCGGCCGGAGCCGTCGAGGATCGGCGCTGAGACCGCCATGATCCCGTCCAGGAACTCCTCGTTGTCCTCGGCCCAGCCGCGGCTCCGGATCTCCTCGAGCTGCTCGCGCAGCGCCGCCGGGCGCGTGAGCGTCTTGCCGGTGTACGACGTCAAGCCGCGTTCCAGGATCTTGGCGACCTCGAGGTCGGACCGATGGGCGAGCAGGAGCTTGCTTGCAGCCCCGGCATGCAGGGGGAAGCGGCGGCCCACCTGGGTGAAGATGCCGAACCCGGTGGGACTGTGCACGACGGCGGCGACCACCACCTCGTCCTTCATCGCGAAGCTCAGCTTCGAGGTCTCATGGAGCTCGGCGCTGAGCTCTTCCATGGTCTGGCGGCTGATGGTGATCAGGTCGAATCCGGCGACTGCGCTGGCCAAGCTCGCGAGCCGGGGGCCCAGTTGGTAGCGGCCGTGCCGGTCGATCTGCACCATCTGGTACTCGCTGAGCGTCTTGAGGACGCGGTAGATGGTGGTCTTCGGGACCTCCAGGGCGCGCCCGAGCTCGGCGAGCGTCACGCCCTCGCGCACCGACTCGAGGTGTTCGAGGATCAGCATCATCTTGTGGATGATCGGTACTTCGTTTCCTGCCGCCATGCGCCGTTACCCTACCCCTTCATCCCGCCGGCGGTGAGGCCCTGGATGAGATAGCGCTGCGCGAAGAACGCGAAGGCGAGCGCCGGCAGGAGCATGATGACGGCGGCTGCCGACATCGGGCCCCAGTCGATCCCATGCTCGAGGAAGAAGTTGGTGAGGCCGACCGCCATCGGCTGGGTGCGCCGCGTGGTGGCGATCACGAGCGCGATCAGGAGATCGTTCCACGTGAACAAGAAGGCGATGATCCCTGCTCCGGCGAAGCCGGGCACGATGAGCGGACCGGTGATCCGGGTCAGCACCTGGAACACCGAGCAACCATCGAGCTTGGCGGCTTCCTCGAGCTCGATCGGGATGGTCGAGATGTAGGCCTGCATGAGCCAGATCGTGATCGGTAGCTTGAAGGCGACGTGGATCGCGATGAGGGCGAAATAGGTGTCGAGCAGCCTGAGCGCCGCGACGATCAGGAACAGCGGGACCAAGGCCGTGATGTACGGGAGCATGCGTGCGACGAGGAAGATCGACTGGGTGAGGTTCGACCCGCGGAACCTGAAGCGTGCCAAGGCGTAGCCCGCCAGGGAGCCGATCAGGAGGCAGACGATCGTCACCGACAGGCTCACCACCAGTGTGTTGCGCAGGTAATCACCGAGCGCGATGCTACGGAACACCGCCGCGTAGTTGTCGAGGTTCAGCGTCTGGGGGATCCACTGGGGCCGGAACCGGAAGATGTCGACCATCGGCCGGAACGACGTCAGGATCAGCCAGAAGACCGGGAAGATACTCAGGAACAGGCCGATACCCACGGCGAGGTAGAAGAGGATCGACTCGACCACCCGCTGGATGGCCCAGCGCTTGGACGCCGCTGGCGAACGGAGCATCAGTCGGTCCTCCCGCGGGACAAGAAGAGCAGCGGCACCAGCAGCATCAGGGTGATGATCAAGGCGATGTAGGAGAGCGCTGCCGCTGGACCCGTCTGCGCCTCCCAGAACGCCATCTTGTAGATCCTCGTCGAGAGGATGTCGGTGGCTCCGCCGGGGCCCCCTTGCGTCATGACGAAGATGGTGTCGAACACGCGAAACAGGTCGATCACCCGGAGCATGAGGGCGACGAGGATGACCTTGCGGAGCGAGGGAAGGGTGACGTAGCGCAAGGCCTGGATGCGCGATGCGCCGTCGATGAACGCGGCTTCGTACATCTCGCGGCCGATCGACTGGAGCCCGGCGAGGATCAGGATCATCACGAACGGCGTGTTGCGCCAGACCGTCACGATGATGACCGCTACCATGGCCCAGGTCGGGTCGGCGAGCCAGAGTGGAATCCACGCTGGCGGCAGCACGTAGCGGAGCAGTTGGTTGACGGCTCCGAACTGCGGGTTGAGCAGGAAGCTCCAGTTGAGGGCTGCGATGACCGGGGGGACCAGAAGCGGCACGAGGTAGAGCGTTCGGACGATGCCGCGGCCGGGGAACTCGCGGTTCAGCAGCAGTGCGTAGCTCAGACCGAGGAGCAGCTCGATGGTCGCGCAGACGGCCACGAACAACGCGGTGCGCGCGATCACCGTTTGAATGGTCGGGTCGGACAGCAGCATCGAATAGTTCTGCAAGCCGACGAAGCTGCCTCTGCGTTCGAAGGAGCGCACGAGCGCGTAGGCGAGTGGGAAGCCCATGACCGCGGCAACCACCAACAGCGCCGGCGACAACATCGTCGTGAGCGTGATGCGGCGTGCTGCCTTTGCCGGGCTTCCCTGTCTCGCCATCAGGCCACCTTGGGGATCCCTCCACCCGCAGCCGGGCTGCGGTGTGGGTTCAGTAGTAACCGGCCTCGGTGAGGATCGCTTCGACGTTCTGGGCTGCGTCGTCGAGGGCTTGCTGCGGGGTCTTGGCCCGGATCAACGCGCGTTCGAGCTCATCGGCGATCACGCGCTCGAGCTGCGCCATCTCGGCGATCGCCGGCCACGACCGGCCGGACTCCACGATCGCCTCGAGCGCCTGCAGTCGCTCCTGCTCCAGGCCGGTCGCGTCGGCCACGACCTGCTCGATGGCCGAGCGCCGGGCGGGGAGCGTGCCGCGCACGCTGTACTCGAGTTGCTGTCGTTCGGTGGACGTCATGCAGGTGATGAAGTCCGTCGCCAACTCCTTCTGGCTGGAGTACCGGTTGATGCCGAAGCCGTGGCTCACGGCCGTGGAGATGTCGGTCTGGTAACCCGGAATGGGGGCGAAGCTGTACAAGCCGACGACCACGGAGCGGGTCGGATCATCGAAGTGCGGCGGCGCGCTGGGCCAGTCGTAGAGCATGGCGCCGGCGCCTTGGGCGAAGATGGTCCGGGCTTCGGTCCAGCCGAACCCGACCGAGCCAGGAGGGACGACCTGGTGCGTGTGCACGAGGTCGACCAGGAACTGCAGCGCCTCGACGCCTTCGCTCTGGTTGAAGACCGGGCGGAAGTCCTCGTCCAGGAAGTCCCCGCCGGCCTGCCACAGGAAGTCGGAGAAGTGCCGCATGATGGCGTTGCCTTGGCCGGCCTGCACGTACCCGAACACGCCTTCGTTGGGTCGGTTCAGGGCTCGGGCCGTCTCGAGCAGTTCGGTCCAGGTGGTGGGCAGCGCGAGGCCGGCTTCTTCGAAGAGGTCGGTGCGGTAGAACATCATGCGCGCATCGAAGTACCTCGGGATCTGGTACAGATCCCCAGCGATGATCGCCGGTTCGATGGACGCGGCGAGGAAGTCGTCCAGCTCGGCGCTGAAGTGATCCTGGAGAGGCTCGAGGAACTCGAAGAACTGTGGGACGGTCGAGAAGTGGGTGCTGTACACGTCGACCAAGTCGCTGCGCGCCTGGCCGAGCGTGGTGGCGCGGATCACCAGCTGATCGCGCGGCAGCGACGACCACTCGACGCGAATGCCGAGCTCTTCCTCGCACACCGGGATGAGCGTCTCGAACACCTCTTGATGATCGAGGCCGCCGATCAGCAAGGCGTTGAGCTCCTGCTGGGCGAGGGTGGTGGCCAACTGCCCGACGAGGACGAAGAGCACAACGAGCATGAGTTGCCAGACGGTCTTGCTGGCTCGAGGCGTAGCATGGGGTCTTGGCATCAGGCGCTCCTGAAGAACGATCACGATCGTGCGAAGTCGATGGGTCGCATCCGGTCTACCGGCGTTGCCGGCCTCGTCACCAAGGCCGTCGCGTTCGCTAATCCGCCTCCAAGCGGCACCTCCCAGCCACGGGCTGTGTTCCGACACAGGAACGTATTCCTTACAAGACTTGGCGCCACGTTACTCGTCTCGTTTCGCCGTTGTCAACTCCCGGCCCAGGTCGCTGCGGCGCTCGCGCGGGGGCGCTCGGCGGAGGCCCGACGGTGCGCCGAAGCCCGCCCCCAACGGTTGACTTCGGGCGCGGACCAAGGGTATTTTTCCGTTCATGGAACGCAGTCCAAATAGGGATCGGCACGGGGTGCCGTCTGGGGGTCCGATTGACGCGCCCCAGCCGAGCTTCGTCCGCGCTCTGCCACGTACTCCCGCCCGAGGATCGAGAGGCTGGCCCCCATGAAGATCACCGACCTCCGCGCGCGCTGCGTCGCGATCCCGCTGAACTGCCAGCTACGCCACAACACGGGCGTCCACCCGGGATACTTCCTGCGCACGATCCTCGAGCTGATGACCGACGAAGGCATCGTCGGCCTCGGTGAGGTCGGCGGCGGCGACCAGACCGCCGCCTTGGCCAAACTCAAGCCGCGGATCGTCGGGCTCGACCCGTTCCACCTCGAGACGATCAAGCTGAAGGTCCTGCGCAGCATCTACTACCTGTCGAACGCCCGCCTCTACGCCGCGATCGAGATGGCCTGCCTCGACATCCAAGGCAAGGTGCTCGGCCGGCCGATGTGCGACCTGCTCGGCGGAGCGGTCCGGCGCGCGATCCCGATGATCGCCTATCTCTTCTGGCGCTACGACAGACCCGAAGGCGGCGATGACGAGCGCGCCGAAGACGTGGCCGAGCACTGCGAGCAGCTCCAGCGCGAGCTCGGGGTGCAGGCGATGAAGCTCAAGGCCGGGGTGATGCCGCCCGACGAGGAGGCGCGCGCCGTCGAGCTCTGCAGGGAACGACTCGGTCCGGCCTTCGGCCTGCGCATCGATCCGAACGGCGTCTGGAGCGTCCCGACGGCCGTGCGGATCGGTCGCCGGCTCGAAGCGGTCGGCCTCGAGTACTTCGAGGATCCCGCCTGGGGGATCGAGGGCAACGCGGCCGTGCGCAGCCAGGTTCGGATCCCGGTCGCCACCAACATGTTCCCGGCGAAGTTCGACGACCTCGGTCCGGCGATCCGTCTGGGCGCCGTCGACATCGTGTTGACCGACCTGCACTACTGGGAGGGATCGCGTGGCGTGAAGGACCTCGCCGCCGTCTGCCGAACGTTCGGGCTGGGGGTCGCGATGCACAGCGGAGCCGAGTTCGGGGTCGAACTTGCGGCCATGCTGCACACGGCCGCGACCATTCCCGAGATGACCTTCGCCGGCGATGCGCATTACCACTACCTGGTGGACGACGTCATCGTGGGCGGGAAGCTCGCGTACGAGCAGGGATGCATCGCCGTGCCCGACGGGCCCGGGCTGGGCGTCGAACTCGACCCCGAGAAGATGGAGCGCTACGAACGGCTCTATCAGGAGAAGGGCGACTACTATGCGCGCTTCCATCAGGACCCGCGCCGCCCGGCGTGGTATCCGGCTCCCGGCGGCGTCTGAACGTGCCGCCCGGGTCCTGGCCGGCGCCGCGCCACGAACTCGCACGCGCACGCTCACGAGCACGCGCACGCGCTCGAACCGATCGCTGAGTCGAGCCGACATCACGGAGGTTGCGTCATGTTCCTGAAGGCCTCGCCCGAGGATCTCGCGCGCTTGACGAGCGCGGCCCGCTTCCCGCGCCTGCCCGACGGCCGGCCCGCCGTCCCCGAAGCGCTGCTCGAGCGCCTCACGACCGTGAGTACCGAAGAGGCGTGGGACACGCTCCGCAAGAACGGCTACCAGCACCAGTTCGAGGCCGGTTGGTTCCAGACCCATCCGCAGACGGTGCTCGTAGGCCGCGTCGTGACGGCCGTCATGATGCCCTTCCGCCCCGATCTCGACGAACTCGTGAACGACATCGGGGCGAGCGCCGGCCTGAGCGGCCGCCAGAACGCCTGGGTGATCGAGACGCTCGACATCGGTGACGTCATGGTGGTCGACTTCTTCGGGAAGATCGACAAGGGCACGTTCATCGGCGACAACCTGGCGACCTCCCTGCGCGAACACACGCGGGCGGGCGCGATCATCGACGGCGCGATCCGCGACCTTCCGGGCATCGCCAGCCTCGACCAGTTGGCCGTGTTCTGCCGGGGCGTGCACCCCACGGCGATCGCCGACGCGACGCTGGTCGGCCTGAACGTACCCATCAGGATCGGCAACGTGACCGTCCTCCCTGGCGACGTGGCGCTGGGCACGCCGACCGGCGTGGTGTTCGTGCCGCCGCATCTGGTGGAGGAGGTGGTGGAGCGCTCGGAGTTGACGCACCTACGCGACGACTTCTCGCACGAGCGGCTGCGCCAGCAGACCTACACGCCGAGCCAGCTCGATCGCGAGGACTGGTCGGAGACGATCCTCGCCGATTTCGAGGCGTGGCGGAGGAGCCGCTAGCGCCACGACGACCGGGCGCCCAGGCCGAGCGCATCGGGCCGGCCGCTTCTCACCCGGGGCCTTGCGACAGGCCGGATAATGCCGTAACGTACGCAAGTCCACGACGACGAATGGCGACCCCTTGTCGCCGATGGGAGGAACGACATGACGATCGTTCGCATGAGACGGTTGGTCGGCTGTGCCCTCGTAGCCCTGGCGCTGGCGCTGCCGAGCGCCCTCGCGCAACCGAGCGGCGAGCTGGTGATCGCCGGCCGTGACGGCGTCTTCGGTGAGGCGCTGACGCTCGCCACGCAGTGGTTCACGGAGGAGCACCCGAACGTCAGCGTCGAGCTCCTGCGGCTGCCGTACGCAGGGCTCTACGAGAACCTGGTGATCTCGCTGCGGGAGCGCTCCGGCGCCTTCGACGTGGTAATGCTCGACGACACCTGGGCGCCGGAGTTCATGGCGGCGGGCTGGTTGCGCGACCTCGACGAGGCCGCCATGGCCATCAACCCGGGCTTCGTCCAGAGCGCGCTCGACGCGGGCCGCTACCCCTACGCGGAGGGCCCGGTCTACGCCTTGCCGCACGTCGGCAACGTGCTGCTGTTCGCCTACCGCGCCGACCTGTTCGAGACCCACGGCCTGGCCCGGCCCGAGTCCTGGACCGACGTGCTCGAGGCCGCCCGGACCATCAGCGAGCAGGAGGAAGGCGTGCACGGCGTGGTGTTCCGCGGGATCCGCGGCAACCCCATCGTGACGGGCTTCCTGCCGCTCTTGTGGGCGCACGGCGGCGAGATCATCGCCGAGGACGGCGCGGTCGTGTTCGACTCGCCCGAGAGCGTCGCGGCGCTCGAGCTGTTCCTGGCGCTCAAGGCGTACGCGCCGATCGGCGTCGAGGTCTACGACTCCTCCGAGGTGCGCGACGCGCTGCAGCGCGGCGACGTGGGCATGGCGATCGAGATCTGGCCCTCGTGGATCCCGGCGCTCGATGATCCCGCGGTCTCCGAGGTGGTCGGGCAGGTCGAGATCATGCCGGCGCCCGGGCAGACGGTGGGACCCTCGCCGATGCTGGGCAGCTGGCTGCTCGGCGTGGCGGCCGACGCGCCCAACCCCGACGTCGCCCTGGCGTTCCTCGAGTTCGTGACCTCGGACGACGTGCAGCGCCGCCTGGCGCTGGAGGTCGGTCTGCCGCCGACGGTCGAGGCCGCCTACACCGACGCCGACGTGGTCGAGATGTTCCGCTGGTACCCGGCGCAGCTCGAGGCGCTGCAGAACGCCCGCGCGCGGCCGCGCATCGCGCAGTGGTCGCAGGTCGAGTCGATCCTCGGCGACTTCCTGCAGTTCGCGCTGATCGGCCAGATGACGCCCGAGCAGGCGGTGACCGAGGCGCACCGCCGTATCGAGGCCGCGCTGGGTCGTTGATCGTCCGCTCCGCGGCCACCTGACGGAAGGGAACGTGGGGAGGAGTGCCCGCCACTCCTCCCCGCACGTGACGCATGCTGCACCGTAAGCAGAGAATCACCCGCATCCTGCTGTTGCTGCCGGCCCTCGTGGTGCTGCTCGCGCTCACGATCTACCCGCTCGTGACGGTGGTCTACTACTCGTTCTTCGACTACCATTACGTGCGCGGCTTCGAGGGCTTCGTCGGCCTCGGCAACTACCGCTACTTGCTGGGCGACCTCTTCTTCACCGTCAGCATCCGCAACACGCTGGTGTTCGCGCTCCTGGCCACCGTCACGCAGATCCTGCTGGGGCTGGGCTTCGCGCTCCTGTTCAACCGGCCCTTCTGGGGCCGGCAGCTGTTCGTGCCGATGATGATCTTCCCGATGATCCTCTCGACCATGGTGGTCTCGGCCATCTGGCGGGCCTGGTTCCACTACGATTACGGCTTTCTCAACAACCTGCTGCGCGCCGTCGGCCTCGAGGGCGTCCGCTGGCTGTTCGATCCCGCCATCGCGCTCTACTCGATCGTACTCGTCGACGTGTGGCAGTGGACGCCGATGGTGTTCCTGATCCTGCTGGCGGGGCTGCAGTCGATCCCGCGCGAGTACTACGAGGCGGCGCAGATCGACGGCGCCACCGGCTTCCAGGTGATGGTGTCGGTGACGCTGCCGCTGATCAAGGGGCACCTGTTCCTCGCCGCGCTGCTGCGGACGGTCGACTCGTTCAAGCTGTTCGACAAGGTCTACGCCCTCACCCGCGGCGGCCCCGGCATCTCCACCGAGAGCATCTCGACCTACATCTACCGCGAGGGCTTCCGCTACTTCAACGTCGGCGTCGCCTCGGCCGCGTCGATCATCATGCTGTCCGTGGCGCTGCTCTTGACGCTCGTCTATGCCGGCCAGGTGTTGCGGGGGCAACGGCGATGACCGCCGCGCGTGCCCTGCGTTGGTTGCGCCGCTCCATGCTCGCCGCGGCGATGCTGCTGGCGCTGACCTTCTCGCTGCTGCCGATCGTGTGGATGGCGAGCACGTCGTTCAAGTCGCCCGGCGAGTTCACCTCGCGCCAGCCGACGCTGATCCCGCAGCAGTTCACGACCATGCACTACGAGCTGCTATGGGCGGAAGGTTTCCCGCGACGGCTGCAGAACACCCTGATCGTGACCGTCGGCGCGACGCTGATCTCGCTCGTGGTCGCGTTCGGCGCCGCCTACTCGCTCACCCGCTTCCGCTTCCCGGCCAAGCTCGACGTGCTGTTCCTGTTCTGGGTGCTGCTCATCAAGATGATCCCGCCGATCGTCATCGCGATCCCGCTCTACCAGGTGCTACGCCTGTTCGGGCTGCTGAACACGCTGCCGGGGCTGATCCTCGTGTACCAGGTGTACACGTTGCCGTACTGCATCTGGCTGCTGCTCGGCTTCGTGCGCGACGTGCCGATCGAGATCGAGGAGGCCGCCGCCATCGACGGGGCCAGCACCTGGCAGACGATCCGGTCGATCGTCTTCCCGCTGGTGGCGCCGGGGCTGGTGGCGACCGCGATCTTCAGCGCCATCCTGGCCTGGAACGAGTTCCTCTACGCGCTGCTGTTCCTGCACAGCCCGGCGCTGTTCACGCTGCCGATCCACATCGCCAACTACATCACCGAGCACGAGACGCTGTGGGGGCGCCTGATGGGCATCGGCCTGCTCTCCTCGC
>SLRS01000098.1 GCA_007130855.1 Trueperaceae bacterium
AGCCCGTGTACAGCTTCCGCCGCATTACCTTCCCGCTCCTGCGCGCCACCGTGTTGGGCGCGTTCGTGTTCGGCTTCATCAACATGATGACCGACATCACCGCCGTCATCTTCCTGGTGAGCCCACGCTGGCGGCTCCTCTCGATCGATCTGTTCAACGCCATCGACGCCGGACGGCTAGGTGTGGCCGCGGCCCTGTCGGTGATCATGATCTTGAGCACCTTCGTCGTCTTGATCCTCGTCTGGCGGCTGTCGGGCAAGGGTCTCGACCTTCTCCGGCGTTGACGCGACGGATGTGGATGTCGCTGGCGGCGCTGTTACCGGGAGTGCGATGAACCCCACCTTGCGAATCGATCCCCAGAGCGTCGTCCTCGAGCGCGTGACCAAGCGCTTCGGTGCCGCCGCAGCCGTCGACGACGTCACCATCACGGCTGAAGCAGGGCAACTCACGACCCTGCTCGGCCCGTCGGGTTGCGGCAAGACGACCACACTGCGGATGATCGGCGGCTTCTACGACCCCGACGAGGGCAGCATTCGGATCGGTACCACCGTGGTCAACGGCGTGCCGCCACACGCCCGCTCCACACGCACGGTGTTCCAGTCCTACGCCCTCTTCCCGCACATGACGGTGTTCGAGAACGTGGCGTTCGGCCTGCGCGCCACGCGCGTGCCCCGTGCCGAGATCGCACCGCGTGTGCAGGAGGCGCTGGCGCTGGTCGGACTAGAAGGGTTCGCGCAGCGCTCCTCGGGGCAACTATCGGGTGGCCAGCAGCAGCGCGTCGCCTTTGCGCGCGCGCTCGTGACGCGCCCCGAGGTGTTGCTGCTCGACGAACCGCTCTCGAACCTCGACGCCAAGCTGCGGGTGCACATGCGCAGCGAGATCCGGGGCTTGCAGCAAGACCTCGGTATCACCACCGTCTACGTCACCCACGACCAGGAAGAGGCGATGAGTCTGTCCGACCACGTGGTGGTGATGAACGAAGGCCGAGTCGAGCAGCAGGGCCGTCCGCACGACATCTACGAGCGGCCAGCCACGCGTTTCGTGGCTGACTTCATCGGTGTCAGCAATTTCATACGCGCATCGATCACCGCGGCCGAAGGCGATTGGGTCGAGGTCGAGGCCCTCGGGCAGCGCCTGCGGCTGGCGATCCCGATCACGCATCGCCTGAAGACGGGCGAGTCTGGCCTGCTGGTGCTACGCCCCGAACACCTCCATCTGGAAGACCCGGGAACGGTGCGCGGCGTAGGTTTCGACGGGACCGTCGCCAGCGTCGCCTACCTGGGCGCCGCGGCCTCGTACGTGATCGCGCTGCCAGATGGCACCGAGCTGACCGTCGACGATCCGGCGCCGAAGGGAGCCTCCCTGCGGCAGCCCGGCGACGTGGTGCGCGTAAACCTCGAGGTCGAGCGCGTCTACGTGGTGCCTGAGGCTGCCTGAGGCTGCTGGGGTACGCGCACGACCGTGCTCTCGGCGGTCATGCACGATCATGGGAACATGGCGCTAGAGCGTGTGGCCCGTCCCCCCAGCTGTGACCTGGGGGCCCCTGACCCGCGGCGCGCCACTGGGCGGCCGCTCCGCTGGGGCGTGGTCTCGACCGGACACATGGCTCGCACGATGAGCGTCACCCTCCAGCAGCTCGACGACGCCGTCATCCACGCAGTGAGCTCGCGCTCGGAGACCAGCGCCCGCGCCTTCGCGGACGCCTTCGGGACGCCTGCAGCGTACTTCGATGGGCCCGACCAACTGGGCTACGAGCGGCTCGCCGCCGACCCCGCCGTGGAGGTCGTCTACGTGGCCACGCCGCATGCGTACCACCATCGGGTCACCAGCGCCTTGCTCGATGCCGGCAAGCACGTGCTCGTCGAGAAGGCGTTCACCGTGACCGCGCCTGAGGCGGAGGACCTGATCGAGCTTGCGCGCGAGCGCGGCTGCTTCCTGATGGAGGCGGTATGGACGCGCTTCCTACCCGTGTACCATCGTCTCCTCGAGGAACTCGACCACGGCGCCGTCGGCCGGCCGCACTGGGCCCATGCCGACCTCGGCATGGTGGTCCCGTTCGATCCGAAGTCTCGGTTGTGGGCGCGGGAAGCAGGCGGTGGGGCCCTCCTCGACCTGGGCGCCTACGCCTTGACGTGGACTGTGGCAGCCCTCGGGCTGCCCAGCGAGGTACGGGCCACGGGTACGCTCGCTGAGAACGGTGTGGATGCGTTGGCGGCGCTGGCGCTGCGGCATCCCTCGGGCGCACTCGCCCAGGTACTGACGACGCTCAACTCGTGCACCACGGGGACCGCCACGATCGCGGGGAGCAGGGGCGTGATCCAGACGCTGGCCCCGCTGACGCATCCCGCTGGTTTCCGCATCTTCGCTGACCGGGAGGAGCGCGAGATTCGGATCGAGCCTACCGCTCCGGGGTATGCCTACCAGCTGCGGGAGGTCAGCCGTTGCGTGCACGAAGGGCTGCCCGAGAGCCCCACACTGCCGCTCGATGAGACGCTCGCGCTGATGCGTATCTTCGATGCAGCGCGTAACCAGCTCGGCGTGATGTACCCGAGCGACGAGGTGGCGCCAGGGCCTCGAACTCCGGGTTGAAGATGGCCACGCCTTGCTCCTGTGGTATCGCCTGCTCTCCTGATCGACGAGCACTGAAGGAACACCGGGTTCGGCCCCGGGTCTTCGGTGCAGTCGGGAAGGCGAAGCAGGCGCAGGGACGCTCCGCTCGCGACGATCAACGCTTCCTCTCACGCGGCACGCAGGCTCCTCATGCGTGCGCTGCTAGCGTGGGGTCGTTCGCCCTGCCATTGACGCCTCGACACAGAGGAGCGTGATGTTCAGCATTCCTTTTCGTTCCCGTACCCTCGCCACCGTCGCAGTCGCGTTCGCGCTGCTCGTGGCATCGCCGATCTTCGCCCAGCAAGCGCCTGTTGCACCGCTCACCGCCGAGCCCGATGAGGTAGTGATCGCCTTCGACGACATCACCATCACGAGAGCGGAGTTCGACGAGGCTTTCGACGTGGCCGCGCGCACTACCGCCATCGGCCAAGGACTGCCCGTGACCGACGAGGTCCTCGACGAGTTCGAGCCGTTCCGGGCCGAGTTCTTGGAGCAGTACGCCACGCAGCGCGTGTTGGCGGCTGCCGCCGAGCAGCGCGGTCTTGCGGCTGACGACGCCACCGTCGATGCGGTCGTCGATGAGCTCCGGCAGGAACAGCTCGACGACGGCGCATTCGGGGCCTGGCTCGAAACTGCTGGCTACGACGACGAGCAGCGCTTGCGCGAGATGCTCGGGATCAACCTGTCGGTGCAGGCCCTGGTCGACGAGCTGGCACTCGCCATCGATATCGATCCGAGTGACGTCGCCGCCTGGTACGAGGCCAATCCCGACGTCGTCACGGACGAGGGCGGCAGCATGGTGCCCCTCGCGGAGGTCGAGGAGGAGATCGCCCAGTTGCTCCTTCAGGAGGCGCTCATAGCCGAGGTAGGGGCCATAACGGCGTCCGCTGGGCTCGAGCTCTTCCCAAGCGGTCGTTAGTCTCCTGCGATATCCGCGCCCCTTCGCGCTGCGATCTGACCGAGCGGCCTGCGGAGCCTGAGACGCCCGCAGGCCGCCGACTGGGCGAGCGGCGCATGCCTCTTGAGGTCAGGCGTCGAGAGCGTCCAGGATGACCTTCGTGAAGAGCTCCACGGCGAGCGGCAAGGCCGCTTCGTCGATGTCGAACCGTGGGTGGTGGTGTGGGTAGGTGCTAGCGTCCGAAGCGCTGGCGCCCACGAACCAGTAGCACCCTGGGGCGCGCTGCAGCCACAACGCCATGTCGTCGCCCCCCATGATGAGGCTTCCCGTCTCCACGTGATCGATGCCTACCATGTTCTGGGCGATGTGCCGCACCCGCTCGGTCGCCGCCTCATCGTTGACGACGGGAGGTGAGCCCTCGCGCCAGTCGACCTCGAGGCGTCCGCGTTGTCCGGTGACGATCGCGTCGCTGATCTCCACGATGCGGCTGCGAAGGTGTTCGCGTGTGGCAGGGGCGAAGGTCCGAAGCGTCCCCTTCAGCTCCAGTGATGATGGGATCACGTTGAAGGCCGTGCCGGCGTGGATGCTGGTGATGCTGATCACGGCCTGATCGACAGGGTCGGTCTCGCGCGAAACGAGAGGCTGCAGCGCGGTGATGAGATGGGCCGCCATGACGATCGGGTCGACCGTCTCGTTCGGCTTCGCGGCGTGCCCACCACGGCCGTGCAGGACCAGCCGAAAAGAGTCGGTGGCGGCCATCGCCGGTCCCGCTCGGAGTGCGATCGTGCCTGTCGGGTGCATGCTGCTGAGATGTAGACCTACCGTCGCATCGGGTTCGATGGCATCGAGGGCGCCGTCGGCGAGCATGGCGGCCGCTCCCTGGACGATCTCCTCGGCAGGCTGGAAGATGAAGACCACCCGGCCACGGAGATCGGCTTTGCGTTCGCTGAGGATTCGGGCTACGGTCAACAGCACAGCGGTGTGGCCGTCGTGACCGCAGGCGTGGGCGGCGCCGACATGGGTCGAACGGTACTCGACGTCCTTCTCATCGGGCATCGGTAATGCGTCCATGTCGGCTCGCGCAAGGACCGTCCTGCCGTGGCGGGGTCCTTCGAGGACTGCGGTCACACCCGTCTTCCCGAGACCCGTTCGTGGCTCGAGGCCGAGCGCCCGCAGGCGCTCGGCCACCACCGCGGCAGTGCGAACCTCCTCGAAGGCCGTCTCGGGGTGCGCGTGGAGGTCGCGGCGCAGGGCGACGGTATCGCCCCTCAGCGCCTGTGCGGCGTCGTGGATAGGGTCCATGGTCGTCCTCTCTTCGATCGAGCGCGTGGCCACACGGGGCGAGTTACGGTCGAGTGGAGCCAGGGCCTGGCTCGGCGGCACCGTCGACCAGACGGGTCTGGAGACGGTCCAGCGTGACGACGTCGACGCCGGTCGAGAGCAGGTAGCCTCGGGCTCCGCGATAGCGCTCGTCGAGATGGTCGAGCGCCGGCAGCAGCATCTCGGGTGTGGCGCCTAGCAACCGGGCGAAGTCCTCGCGAGCGATGCCGCGCGCTTCAGCGTCTACCAGGAGCCGTTCACGCAGCGGATCGATGCGATCGTGCGTCAACGCGTAATCCGCGATCACCGCAGCGCGCGGCACACCGACCGCCTCGAGCAAGAGCGCCGCCAGTATGCCGGTGCGGTCCTTGCCGGCGGTGCAGTGGAAGAGCGCGGCGCCAGGCGCCTCGCACAGCACGCGAGTGGCTTCGGCGAAGGCGTCGCCGCAGTGGTCGAGCGCCGCCACGTACAGGGCACTGAGGTCCCAAGGATCATCAGGAACGCGACCTGCCTCGAAGATCGCCTGCCAGATCTCGATCTGATGGATCTCGACGCCTCCCCACTCGACCAGGGCGCTACGGTCTCGTTCGCGCTCGTACGGCTGACGCAGATCGATGACCGTCGTGAGCGGCAGCTCGGCGAGGCAGTCGGCATCGGCCTGCCCCAGGGTGAGCAGGGCATCCGAGCGGAGCATGACACCGAAGCGCGTGCGCCCACCTCGGGCGAGTGGCAAACCGCCAAGATCCCGGGTGTTCAGGCTGCCGGCGAGTGCGAGGACGCGGTCCTCGGGTGTGGCGTTGGCGGAGACAGGCATCGCCTGAGCGTACCAGGCACCGGTGAGCCGGCGACTCGGCACCCTTGGCTACGGAGGGCGTCAGTTGTCGACGCCGCGTAGTGCGGGGTCGACAATGTCGCGCAGTCCGTCTCCGAATAGGTTGAAGCCGAGCGAGGCAACGAGGATCGCCAAGCCCGAGAAGAGCGAGGTCCAGGGCGAGAGCACCATGAAGTCCCGGCTCTCGGCCAGCATCAGACCGAGCGATGGCGTCGGCGGCTGGGTGCCAAGACCGAGGAACGAGAGCGACGCCTCGACCAAGATGGCGGTCGAGAGCGAGACCGTGAGTTGCACGAGGAGTGGTGCCATCACGTTCGGCAGTACGTGGCGAGCCATGATGCGCGCTCCACCGGCGCCGAGTGCGCGGGCGGCCGACACGTAGTCCCACGACAACACCGTGAGCGCGGGACCCCGTGCCAAGCGAGCGAAGATCGGCAGGTAGACGATGCCGATGGCGAGGGCCGTGTTGGCGCTGCCGGGGCCCAGCACGGCCAGCACGGCGATCGCAAGCAAGATGATCGGGAAGGCCAAGAGGACGTCCATCAGGCGCATGATCAGGCGGTCGACCCAGCCGCCGTAGAAGGCGGCCGCCAAGCCTGCGCCGGAACCGAGTACTGACGCCAAGCCGACGGCCCCGAACGCGACGGCGATGCTGGTCCGGAACCCGTAGAGGATACGGGAGTAGACGTCGCGGCCGAAGTTGTCGGTGCCGAGGAGATAGGTCGTGCTGGGTCCTTGGAAGCGATCGCGTACCACTTGTTCGCGCGGTCCGTGGGTCGCCAACAGTGGGGCGAAGCTCGCCGCGATGACCACGGCGAGGCACAGCACGAAGCCGGCGAAACCGATGCGGTTGCGTACCAGGCGCCTGGCGGGGGCGAGCATCAGCCGTACTCGACGCGAGGGTCGATCCAGGCGTAAGCCAGGTCGACCAGCAGGTTCACGAAGACGAAGACCACCGTGGCCACCAAGATCACGCCTTGGGCGAGCGGATAGTTGCGCTCGTTGATCGCCCCGATCACGAGCCGGCCGAGGCCGGGGATGGCGAACACCTGTTCGATCACCACCACGCCCGAGAGCAGGTACCCTACCTGGACACCGATGACCGTGATGACCGGGATCATGGCATTGCGTAGAGCATGCTTGTAGAACAACGAGCGTGACGCGAGGCCCTTCGCCCTCCCGGTCCGGATGTAGTCGAGGCTCAACACGTCCAGGAGGCTCGAGCGGAGGATGCGTGTCAGACCCGCGATCATCGGCAGCGACACGGCGATGGTGGGCAAGATCATGCGCGCGAGGTTCCCCCACGGGTCCTCGGCGAAGGGGACGTACCCGATCGTCGGCCAAGTCGGCAGGTACATCGACGTGGCGTAGAGCATGAGCACGCCGATCCAGAAGGAGGGGACGGTAAGGCCTACGATGGACGCCAAGCGAACGAAGGCATCGGCCCCGCCGCCTCGGGCTCGCGCGGCCAAGATGCCCAATGGAAAGGCTACCGCGATGGCGAAGCAAAGGGCCATGGCCGAGAGCTGGAGCGTCACGGGCAGGCGCCCGAGGATTTCGTCGGTCACCGGGCGGCCGGTCCAGACGCTGCGTCCGAGATCACCCCGCAGTACGCCGCCGAGCCATTGCACGTACTGCTCGTGCATCGGTAGGTGCAAGCCCAACTGCCGCCTGAGCGCCTCCACGCGTTCGGGCGTGATGTCGATGTTGGCACCGAGCATGATGGCGACGGCGTCGCCCGGGATGAGGCGCAGCATCAGGAAGATCAGGACCGAGACCCCGAACAAGACGAAGCCGAGATCGAGCAGGCGGCGGATGACGTAGGTGCTCATCGACTCCCTGGAGGTGGTTGGCGCGGCTAGGGCCACACCTCAGCGCGCGGAGCGCCGGTCCGTCACCCGTATGGGCCAGGGCCGGCGCTCCGCAGATGGGGCTCAGGGCAAGGTGGCGTTGCGCAGGTAGCGCAGGCTGCCGGTTGCGGCCTGCTCGAAACCCTCGACCTCACTGCGGTGAGCGCTGAAGAGGGTGCCGTGGTTGATGTGGGCGATCGGCCCCTCACAGGCGAGTGCGTGCTGAAGATCCGCGTAGATGGCCTGCCGCTCGTGTACGTCGGACGTCGTGCGGCCGCGTTCGAGGAGTGCATCGACGTCGCCGTCGCTGTAGCGGAAGACGTTGGTGGAGCCCCCGGTGATGAACGTGCGGTGCAAGTATCCGTCGGGGTCGATGCTGCCGCCGTTGAGGCTGACGAAGGCATCGAAGTTCGAGTTCTGCCAGTCCTGTACGAAGGTACCGAACTCGGCCACGTTCACTTCGACCTGCAGACCGGCGCGCTCGAGCTGTGCTTGTACGACCTGGGCCGTGTCCGCCACGTCGCGCCGGGTGCCGAACGTCAGGATGGTGAACGCGAAGCCGTCGGGGTAGCCGGCCTCAGCCAAGAGCTCACGCGCCGCATCGGGATCGAAAGCGTAGCACGGGAAGTCTTCGGTTGGGAGCGCCCAGTCGGCGAGCGCGTCGGACAACGGCCCGGCGGGGACGGCGTTCCCGAGGAAGACGGCATCCACGAGTTCCTCCCGGTCGATCGCCAGGTTGATCGCGTACCGGACCCGGGGATCGTCGAAGGGTGCGCGCGTCACGTTCAACCCCAACAACGTGTAGGCCAGTCCCGGGACCTCGAGGACCGTCACGCCCGCTGCCGTGCGGAGCGTGACGGCCGTGGTGGGATCGACGTCGGGCAGGAGATGGTAGGTACCGGTGCGCAACCCTGCTGCACGGGTCGAGCCCTCAGGCACGATGTTGTAGCGCAGTGCGGCCACGGCGGGCTCGCCGGTCCGGTAGTAGTTCACGTTGGCTTCGAGGCGCAAGTAGGTGTCCGGTACGACCTCCACCAACACGAAGGGTCCGGTACCGACGGCCACCTGTTGCAAGTCGCCATGCTCATCGACGACCTCGCGTGGCACGACGTACAGGTTCGGCATGTTCGCCAAGAATGGCGCGAAAGGTTCGCTCAGCGTGAACACGACGGTGCGCTCGTCGACGGCCTCGGCCGAGGCGACCTGGTCGAAGCGGCTAGCCTGGGGCGAGCCGGTCTCGGGATCGAGGATCCGCTCCAGGGAGTACACGACGTCGTCGGCACCGAACGCCCTGCCGTTGTGAAACACCACGTCCTCGCGGAGCGTGAACGTGTACACGAGTCCATCGTCGCTGATCTCGTACGACTCGGCGAGCGCAGGCTCGAGTTGCAGGTCGGCGTTGATCTCGAGCAGACCGTCGTAGATCTGGCCGATGACCGCGAAGCTGGCAAACGCCGTGACCTTGTGCGGGTCGAGGCCTGCGGGTGATTGGGCGACCGCGAGTTCGAGCGTGCCGGTCTGGGCCCAGGCCAGACCGAGCAGCGCCACGGTGAGCAGGGCGATGCGCTTCATGGATGCCTCCCTCGTGCAAAGCCACGGCGTGATGAGCCGACGTGCAGACGGCTTCCGTGGCGAGTGCCGGTCTCTCGAACGTACCACTCCTAGACCACCTCGGTCAATCGTGCTACCTTGCGCCGTATGATCCTCCCAGACACGGCTCGTGCCTTGCTCACCGGCGCCGTGGCGTCGTCCGTCGTTCCCGGCGGCGTGGTTGCGTGCGTCGCAGCCGACGGAAGCCACGACCACGCCTGCGCCGGCGTGATACGCGCGGGCGGTCCCGGCGTCACCCCAGGTACCCGCTTCGATCTCGCCTCCTTGACGAAGGTCGTAGCGACCTTGCCGTGCCTGCTGCGCCTGGTGAGCGCCGGCGATCTCAGCCTCGGTGACCGCGTCGGCCGGTTCTTCTCGAACGCCGGCTGGTTGCAGCGGCCGAGCCTCGCCGATGCCACGGTCCGCCAGTTGCTCGCGCACATGTCTGGCCTACGTAACTGGGAGCCGCTGTTCGCGCGTGTGTCCGAGCGCCGCGCCGCCTTGGCGGCTGTCCTCCAGGCACCGGTTCAGGACGTGGGGCGGGTGTGCTACACCGACTTCGGGTTCATGTTGCTCGGCGCCGTCGTCGAGCGCGTCACGCGCAAGCGTCTCGACGTCGCAGCGAGCGAGCTCGTGTTCGGACCACTCGGCATGCACCGCACCTCGTTCGGGCCGATCGAGGCGAACGATGTGGCGGCGACCGAGGACTGCGGTTGGCGCGGGCGCCTCCTGGTCGGCGAGGTGCATGACGAGAACGCGACGGTCTGGGATGGTGTAGCCGGTCACGCCGGCCTGTTCTCCGACGCCGCGGACCTGGCGCTCTTCGCGGCCGCCTGGCTGCGGTTCGACTCGCTGCTGGGCGACCGCGAGGTACTCCAAGAGACGACGCGTCCGCAGGGGTACGGCGACGACGGAAGCGTCCGAGGCCTAGGTTGGCTCTTGCCGGGCACGGCGGTCTTCGCTGGTGACGGTGCACGTGGGTTCGGCCACACGGGCTTCACCGGCACCTCGCTGTGGCTCGACCCCGAGGCCGGCGTGGCATCCGTGCTGCTCACCAACCGTGTCCATCCGCATCGCGAGCGGGGGGAGGGCATCCACGCCTTGCGGAAGGCTGTTCACGGCGGCATTCACGCGAGCGCCGCGTGAACGCTCGGCGCGGCCCGACATGGCCGGCGGACCCCGCTGCCTCGCCGGCGCCGATGACCGTGCTCGCGCTCATGAGCGGGACGTCGCTCGACGGCATGGATCTCGTGGTCGCGCGTCTCGAGCCCGACGGACCGCGGGTGCGAGCCGCCGTGATCGAGCGTGCGTCGGTGCCCTATCCGACCGAGCTCCGTGCGCGACTCGTGGCCGCGCTCGTCGAAGGTGCCGCGGACGTGCGCGAACTCACGCAACTCCATGCCGAGATCGGGCTTGCCTACGCCGAGGCCTGTGGTGATCTGACCGACCGGCACCCGGTCGACCTCGTGGCGCTGTCGGGACAGAACGTCTACCATGTGCCTCGCGTCGACGAGCAGCGCGGATGGCGCACCCGGGCCACACTTCAGCTCGGCGAGGCCTCGTTCGTGCTCGAGCGCTGCCGCGTTCCCATCGCCTGCGACTTCCGCCAGTCTGACGTCGCGGCCGGCGGCCAAGGCGCTCCGCTCGTCTCCTTCGGCGACCTGGTGCTTCATCAACGCGCAGGTACTGCGCGAGCGCTCCACAACATCGGCGGCATCGCCAACCTCACGTGGCTCCCACCGGTCTTCGAGCCAGCGTCCGTGATCGCGTTCGACACGGGTCCTGGCAACTGCCTCATCGACGAGGCTGTCGCCCGCACCAGCGCTGCTGAGTTCGACGACGACGGTCGGCTCGCGGCTGCCGGCAGCGTCGACGGGGTCTTGCTCGCAGCGCTGATGCGGCATCCCTTCCTGACGCTGCCGTTTCCCAAGACGACCGGACGAGAGGTCTTCGCCCTGGCCCAGCTCGAGCAAGACCTGGACGTGCGCTTCGACCATCTCGCCGCTGTCGATCTCGTGGCCACGCTGACCGCCTTCACCGCCGCGAGCGTCGCACACGCCTACGACCAGGTCCGACGCGGGCGGCCGCTGGATGAGGTGCTGCTGGCCGGGGGAGGGGCCGCCAACCCCACGCTCGTGTCCATGATCCGTGCGCGCCTGGACGTTCCCGTACGCACGTTCGAGGAGCTGGGCATGGCTTCGAAGGATCGCGAGGCACTCGCCTTCGGCGTGATGGCATATCTCGGCTTTCACGGTAGAGCCGGAACGCTGCCGAGCGCGACGGGCGCACGGCGCGCCGTCATCGCCGGCAAGTACCTATGGCCCGACCCATTCAGTCATTGGTCGTCGGACGGCGCTTCCGCATGATCGTCTCGTCGAGCCCCGGGAGGACGTATTCGTGCAACCGTCCCACCACCTCGAAGCCTCGCCGGGTATAGAAGCGCCGGGCTGCAACGTTGCCATCGTTCACCAGCAGGAAGATGTCGCTGGCGCGCCGGAAGGCCCAGACCTCGGCCGCCTCCGCCAGCTGCGACCCGATGCCCGTGCCGGACGTCTCCGGCGCGACCGCGAGCAGCCGCAGGTACGGGCTTCGCGCGAAGGCGCCGGTCGGCGCCAGCCATACGAAACCGACGAGTACCGAACCGCGCCGCGCGCACGACACCAGATCGCCGGCGGCGACACCGGAGCGCAAGGCGTGAACCAACTCGGTAGGGCCGATCCCATAGCGTTCGAAGAGCGCGTGGCCCGCTACCAGCGCGGCGCACGCGGCCAAGTCGGCGTCGGCTGCAGGTCCGACGCAGGTCGTTCCGGGCTCCGCGCTCATGCGCCGAGTCGGCCCGTGATCGTTGCCGGTCGCGCCTGGATGAGCCCCATTGGCGCTTGCATACCACCCCGGCTCCCTGCCCAGGGCACCTTGGCAGGAGGAGGCACGACATGACCGAAGGCATCGATCCGCGCTACGCGGGCTTCGAAAGCTGGCCTATGGACCAGCGCGTTCACGCGCTGGTCGAAGCCAACGCGCGCGCCGTGCAGGCCGCTCTCCAGGCGGTCCCAGCGCTGACCCGTGCCGCTGCCGGCATCGCCGAGCGGCTGCAAGGCGGGGGGCGACTGGTCTACGCCGGCGCCGGCACGTCGGGGCGTCTCTCGCTGCAAGACGCCGCTGAGCTCCCACCAACGTTCGACTTCGATCGCACCGAGGTGCTGCTCGCGGGGGGCGACGACGCCGGTAGCAGCGCCAAGGAGGGGGCCGAAGACGACGCAGAAGCTGCCGTTCATGCCGTAGACGTCGCCCGCGTCGGGCCCCGTGATGCGCTGGTCGGGGTTGCTGCGAGCGGCCGGACGCCCTTCACGGTTGCGGCGGTGCGCCGCGCGCGGGAGCGTGGGACCTTCACGGTCGGCATCGCCAACAACCCCGCTACGGCGCTCCTCGAAGCCGCCGAGGTCGGCGTGCTCCTCGACACCGGGCCGGAAGTCGTGGCCGGCTCGACCCGAATGGTTGCAGGAACCGCTCAGAAGATTGCCTTGAATGCGCTCTCGAGCGCGCCGATGGTCGAGGTCGGGGCGCTCTACGGCAACCTGATGGTGGCGATGCGGCCCACCAACGTCAAGTTGCGTCGACGGGCGGTCGAGATCGTGTCTGCCGCGACCGGAGCCGCCTTCGGGGAGGCCGACGCGGCGTTCGGTAGGTGCGCCGGGGACATCCGAGTAGCCATCGTCCACCTGGTGTCGAACCTCGAGCCTGCCACCGCGGCGGGGCTGCTCGAGCGCCACGGTGGCCGCATCAGCCTCGCCCTCGCCGAGCACGGCGGCGCCCGCGAGTAGGCCATATGCGTGCTCGCATGCCGCTTCGAGGAGCGAACGACAGGGGAGCGGGCGTCGGGCTCACGTCCGGGACAACGATGGCGGGCCCCGTCACCACGCGGCGTGCCACGCCGGCGATCGTGTGCCGAGCCAGCCGAGGTAATGCTCGAGCGCCTGGCTGAGTCCGAACCGTGGCTGATAGAGGGGCAGTAGCCGTTCGATCGAGAGAGGCGCACGATCGCGTGCCCCGAGCTCGATCGTCGCTCGATCCGGGTTCGGGTCGAGCCGGAACAGCTCTGCGCCGAGTCGTGCTGCCAGCTGCCGACACCACGCAGCCAGGGTCCAGTGCCGCCCGGCGCTCACGTGGTAGACCTCGTGGTCGGGTGATGCCGCGTCCAGGAGGGCGATCAGGGCGCCGGCCACGTCCGGCGCATACACCCAGTCGCAGGGCCCCTCACGAGTCAGCACGACCGCTTCCCCGCGAAGCATCGCCCGGGTGGCCAGCATCGGGCCGCTGAGCGTGTCACGCACGCCGGTGTCGCGCTCCCACGGGCCGAAGGCGGCTCCCACGCGAGCCGCGACCACGTCCATACCCCACAGCTCCCGCATCCGCAGGGCGGTGCGTTCCGCGGCGTACTTCGTGATGCCGTAGGTGGCGTTCGGGATCGGCACGTCGCGTCCCTCATCGAGCGACCGAGGTGGGAACGCAGCAGCACCGTAGACCGAGGCTGAAGAGGGGTACACCACGCGGCGCACGCCGTGCGTACGCGCCGCTGCCAGGACACGGAGGGTGCCGAGCAGATTGACGCGAGCGATCAGGTCGGCGTCGCGGGCCTCGCGCTCGCGCCCGGGGGTGATCGCAGCGGCATGGATGACGCCAGCGGCCGGGGTGCTCTCGAGCACGCGGTGCAGCGCGAGCTCGTCGAGCACGTCGGCCGCGAAGAAGCGCAGCTGCCCCGGTAGCCGGCCGAAGTGCGTCTCGGCGTCGGCCGGCCAGTTGTGGTCGAGGTCGACTGCCGTGACCGAGCGTCCGCCTGCCAGCAACTGCTCGACCACGTTGCAACCGATGAAGCCGCATGCACCCGTGACCAGGGTGCTCACGCGCTACGGCCGGGGCTCTCGGCAGGGTACGGGTAGCCGCGCCCGGCGATGGCCGAGAGTGCGGCAGACAACACCTCGATGTCGAGTGGCGTGGAGCCGGCTTGCTCACCGTCTGCATGGACGTCGAGCGGCGGGTCGGCTTCGACCACGACCCGGCGAGCCTGCCGCAGCTCGCCGGCATCGCGCGGCCCGCCGACGAGGCGCAGGACGGCGGCCAACGAACGCCAGAAACCGGTGTGGCGCAGCACCGCAACGTCTAGCTGGCCGTCGTGTGGATCGACGTCGGGGCCGACGGTTCGCCCAGCGAACTCCACGCGACCGGCATTGACCAGCGTCACCGTGTGGGCCATGAGCGTCTCTTGCTGGCCGTCGATGGTGAGCCGGATACGGCGATTCCTGCGACGCCACAGGTTCTTGGCGCCAGACACGAGGTAGGTCAAGAAGCCGAAGCGGGCCTTGGCCGCCGGGTTGGCGTCGCGGATGGCCTCGGCGTCCAGCCCGGCGCCGACGAAGGTGAGCGCCACCGTGTCGGTGCCGACCCGACGCAGGACGTCGAGCGCGACCACCTGTCCACGACCGAGCGCCTCGATCGCCTGCGCCGGGTCGACCGGGATCCGTAGTGCCCGAGCCAGACCGTTGCCGGTTCCCGTGGGGACCACGCCCAACGGGAGGTCATGGCCGGCCCGGACGATGCCGCATGCGGCCGCGGCCACGGTACCGTCGCCTCCAGCGACGAGTACCACCGCGTAGCCGTCGCGATGGGCGGCTTCGGCCCACTTCGTCACGTCCTCTGCGCCGCTCGTGCGGCGCACGTCGGCATCGGCGCCGAGTCGCTCGAGCGCGGCACGGAGAGCCGCCTCCACCGCATCCGGACGGGCCCGGCCCGCAGCCGGATTGTGGATGACGAGTACTCGCCCAACCGCGAGCATGCACCATCGTACCCGGTTGCAGCCTGGGCCGATGCTGCGATGGTGTCGCTGACGCGCGTTGGCACGACCTCAAGCGGTGCGCCACGGGTGTACGTTCGGCGGGATGGCCACGATGGCACCTACCAGGATCGCCTTGGCGGGCATGCCTCTCGCCTTCCTCATCACCTCGGCGCACGTGGCCAACGACGCGTTCACCAATGTGTTGCCGGCGTTCCTACCGACGCTACAGGCGCGGTTCGGACTGGGTGAGGCCGCACTGGCAGGGCTCGTGGCGCTGATCTCGCTCTCGGCGAACGTGCTGCAGGCCTTCGCCGGGGCGCTCACCGACCGCTGGGGTCGGCGCCGTGCGGCCGCATTGGGTCTCTTGGTCTCCTCTGTGGTGATGAGCTTCATCGCCGTCGCGCCCTCGGTCGGCGTGCTCCTGCTGCTCCTCGCACTCGGCGGCCTTGGTTCGGCCGTCTTCCACCCGGGCGCGGTCGCGATGATGCGCGGGGTCGGGGGACGTGTCAGCATGAACGTCGGCCTCTTCGCCGCAGGCGGTGCCGTGGGCACTGCCATCATGCCCGTGATCGTGTTGGCGGTGCTGCGCTCGTATGGCCCCGAGTTCGTGCCACTACTGGCGATCGTGGGGGTGGCGCTGGCCATCGCCCTATTCGCGCTTTCGCCGATCCAGGCTCGATCACGAGGTGCTACCCGGCCGAAGGTGTTCGACGCAGAACTGTTCCGGGGTCCGGTCGGGGCGTTGGCGCTCGCGGGCATGTTGCGTGCGACTGCCTTCGTCAGCTTTGCCAACGCCATGCCGCTGTACCTGGTCAACGTGCGTGGCTTCGCTCCCGACGCGCCGGAGATCGGTGCCACCTTGGCCGCATACAGCTTCGCGGCTGCCGCGGCCGGGCTCCTCGCTGGGCTGTTCGAGGCACGCTTGGGGCGGATCCGCCTGATCGTGATCACGATGGTGTTGGCCGTGCCGGTGCTGATAGTGACGCTTGGCGCGACGCCGGGGACGCTGACCTTCTACGCCTTGGTGGCGCTCTCCGGGCTCCTCACCAACGCCTCGGTGCCGCTGCTGGTCGTGAGCGCTCAGGACCTGGCTCCGCACGCCGTGGGCAGCGCGTCGGGCATGCTGATGGGCTTCACCTGGGGCATGGCGGGTGTGGCGTACCTGGGGTTCGGCGCACTCCAGGAAATCGTGGGCATCACGCCGGCGTTGCTGACGAGCTTCGCGTTCCTGATTCCCGCGGCAGCTCTCGCCGGCACCGTGTTGACGCGACATCGAGCGCGGCTCGGTTGAGGCTAACGCGACCGCATGCGTTTGTAGGCGTTGATCAACGCGTTGGTGGAGGCATCGTGGCTGCTGACCGGCGCCTCGCCCTCGAGGTCACGGAGCACGTCCTGCGCAAGTGTCTTCCCCAACTCCACGCCCATCTGATCGAACGAGTTGACCTCCCAGATCAACCCTTGTACGAAGATCTTGTGCTCGTAGAGGGCGATCAAGCTGCCCAAGATGCCCGGCGTGAGCAGCGGGTAGAGGATGGAGGTGGAGGGACGGTTGCCGTGGAAGCTGGTCGCCGCCGTGAGCAGTTCGCGTCGATCGGGCGAAAGCGACGCCGCACTGGAGTTGTCGAGCAATGCGGCCGCCTCCTCCCGGCTGCGCCCGCGCATGAGCGCCTCCGTTTGGGCGAAGAAGTTCGACAAGAGGATCTCGTGCTGCGCGCCGAGGGGCGCGTGCGAGTTGGCCGCCGCCAGGAAGTCGCACGGCACCAGCCGCGTGCCTTGGTGGAGCAACTGGTAGAAAGCGTGCTGCCCATTGGTTCCGGGTTCACCCCAGACGATCGGGCCCGTGTCGAGCGCGACGCGTCGCCCATCGCGATCGATCTGCTTGCCGTTGCTCTCCATGTCGGCTTGCTGCATGTAGGCCGGGAAGAGTGACAGGTTTTGGTCGTAGGGGAGGATGGCGTGCGTCTCGGCACCCCAGAACCCGTGGTACCACACGCCGAGTAGGGCCAGGATCACCGGCACGTTGTGCGCAAGGGGTGTGTGGCGGAAGTGTTCGTCGGCGCGATACGCGCCCCGGAGGAGCTCGTCGAAACGCTGGGGACCGATCACCAGCATGATCGAGAGGCCGACGGCGCTCCACAGTGAGAAGCGTCCACCGACCCAGTCCCAGAAGCCGAAGGTGGCTTCGGGCGCGATGCCGAACGCGCTCACGGCTTCGTGGTTGGTGCTTATCGCCACGAAGTGTTTGGCGATCGCCGCCTCGTCACCGGTGTTCGCGACGAACCAGGCACGCGCGCTGCGAGCGTTCGCCATCGTCTCCTGGGTGGTGAAGGTCTTGGAGACGATCAGGAAGAGCGTCGTGTTCGGATCGACCTGGCGCAGCACCTGCTGCACGTCGGTGGGGTCGATGTTCGATACGAAGTGGCAGCGTAGTCGGTCGTGGTGGTAGGGGGCGAGTGCCGTGGTCACCATCTTCGGACCCAGGTCGCTACCCCCGATGCCGATGTTCACCACGTCGGTGAAGGGAAGCTTGGTACGGCCGAGTTGCTGCCCGCCGCGAACGGCGCGCGCATATGTCCGCATGCGGGCGAGGACCTCGCGCACGTCGGGCATCACGTCGCGGCCGCCCTCCAGCACGGGCGTAGCGGCCTGGTGTCGCAGGGCCGTGTGCAGCACGGCGCGGTCCTCGCTGCGGTTGATGCGTTCGCCGCTGAACATCGCCTCGGTCCAGCGCGGAACCTGCGCCTGCTCGGCGAGCTCGATCAGCAGTCGCAGCGTGACGTTGGTGATCCGGTGCTTCGAGAAGTCGACGAGCACATCTCCGAGCTCCGCGTGGAAACGCCCGAAGCGGCCAGGATCGGCCTCGAACAGGTCGCGGACGTGCAGGGAGTCCAGTTCGCGCCGGTGCTCGCGCAAGGCCGTCCAAGCCGGGTGATCGGTCGGTGGCATGGGGGTGCTCTCCCTCGTGGTGCGGTGTCAGCGACCGCGAGCCACGAGCCACACCAACTCCTGGCCGCTGCGGATGACGTAGAGGAGCGCGCGCTGGGTGCCGCCGTCGCTGAACACGACGCGCGTGTGGTGCTCGGCCCCGACGCCCGTTTCGTTAGTCGCGGCACGGAACAAGCCCTGCATCATCAGGTCGCGCTCAACGCCGTAGACGAGCGCAGGCTGTAGGCTCGCGGCGAGTCCGGTAGCGGTGTAGACCTCCCAGCCCTGCCACTCGCCGTGGTCTGGCACGCGTGCGATGAGGGCGTCGGCACCGGTTCCTGCTGCGCGCAAGCTGCCCGAGGGCCAGCTCACGGGCGGGAACAGCTGCGAGGCGATCGCTGGGGCCAGGGCGACCTCCACGAGCAACTGGGCCTGCGCAACCATGCCCAGCAGCGTCAGGGTCAGCGCGGCGATGGCAACTCGAAGACTGCGCATACCGAAGCGTAGCAGGGGTTGCGCCGGTGCGCTAGCGCTCGAGCACTTCGGCATGTCGCCCTCGGCCGGAGGTTCGACAGGGCCCTTAGGCATGGGTACGACACCTCGAGCGATCCGGGCAAGCCGACTGGCTCGATGCATCGAAGCGAGCAGCGCCGTCGGGGCAGGACGGAGCGCAGCCTTCCTGGAAGGGCGTGGCTTGTCGTGTAGGCTGGTCGGGTCATGACGGTCAGCGGCTCGTCCATGTCGTCGCGCCCGCGCGTACGCGAGCTCGGGCTCGCCCCCGGTGTGCTCTCCCCAGGGGTCCAGAACGCCATCACCGACGTGCCAGGCGTACAGGTGGGGCAGCTGACGCTATGGGCAGGGGAGGGCGTACGAACCGGGGTGACGGCCGTGCTACCGCACGGCGCGGATCCCTTCACCGAACGGGTTCCGGCCGGTCTGTTCGTCGCGAATGGCTTCGGTAAGCTCGCCGGCTCGACCCAGGTGATCGAACTCGGCGAACTCGAGACGCCGATCGTCCTGACGAACACCTTGTCGGTATCAGCAGCAGTGGCGGCGCTCATCGAATGGACGCTGGCGAAGCCTGGCCATCACGACGTGCGGACCGTCAACGCGTTCGTCGGCGAGACGAACGACGGGGTCCTGAACGACATCCGTGCCCGTGCCGTAAGACCCGAGCACGTGCTGGAGGCACTCAGTGCGGCCAAGACCGATCCCCCGGACGAGGGTTGCGTAGGTGCCGGCACCGGCACCATCGCGCTCGGCTTCAAGGCTGGCATCGGCACCAGCTCGCGACGCCTCGCTGCGCCGCTCGGTGCCACCACCGTCGGCGTACTCGTGCAAGCGAACTTCGGTGGGCTGCTGCTGATGGACGGGTTACGTGTGGGCGAGAAGCTCGGTCGACATGCACCGCACGATCTGCAGGACGACATCGATGGCTCGGCGATGATCGTGATCGCCACCGATGCGCCGCTCTCGGATCGAAACTTGCGGCGCTTGGCCGCGCGCGCGATGGCCGGGCTCGCACGCACCGGTGCGGCGTTCGCACACGGATCGGGCGATTACGCCGTGGCATTCTCGACGGCCGCCGAGGTCCGCCGTGCCGATCGTGGTCGCGCCACCGAGACTGGCGCGCCATGGCCCAACGAGCGCCTGTCGCCGTTGTCGCAAGCAGTCATCGAGGCGACCGAGGAGGCCGTGTTGAACGCCCTGTGCGCCGCCGTCGACGTCACCGGACAGGGCGGTGCGCAAGCACTGGCCCTCCCGCTGGCGGCGGTCGAGGGCATGATCCGCGCGCGTGACCGCGCCGCCGCGATCTGAGCGCGCTCGGTACACCCTGGCGCGCCTCCGTTCGCGTCCGGTTCACCTGCAGATGACCGAACCTCACGCGCGCATGCGCTTCAATGCGTGATATGGACGTCCTGACCCATTCGACTCTCCTCGACGCCTTCGTGGCCGAGCGCTTCGAGGAACACGAGGCCTGTAAGCGCTGCCCCCCCTCGGCAAGGGTCGCCGATTGGTTCGCAGAACTGCTCGGCCTGCTCGTGCCCGAGCGCTCGGAGCGCCGCTATGCCAGCGTCGAGGAACTCCAGGGGCACCTGCACGAGTTGCAGGCACGCCTCGCGGAACTCGTGGCGGTCGCGCTCCCGGTTGCCCCCCCGTCGGCCGCCAGCGTCTCCGAGCGGTTCACGGCGGCGCTTCCCGAGCTTCATGCGCGCATCGTCGAGGATGTGGCGGCGATCGATCGGGGCGACCCCGCTGCTAGCTCGGCGAGCGAGGTCGCGCGCACGTATCCCGGTGTGCTGGCGATCGCGGCCTACCGTGTCGCCCACGCGCTGCATGGTCTCGGTGTGCCGCTTCTGCCTCGCATCCTGAGTGCCCATGCGCACGGCGCTACTGGCATCGACATCCACCCGTCGGCCCGCATCGGACGGCACTTCTGTATCGATCACGGTACGGGGGTGGTCATTGGTGCGACGGCCGTCATCGGCGAGCGCGTGAAGATCTACCAGGGCGTGACGTTGGGGGGGCTGAGCGTCCGCAAACAAGACGCGGCGATCAAGCGCCACCCGACGATCGAGGACGAGGTGGTGATCTACGCAGGCGCCACCATCCTCGGGGGCGAAACCGTGATCGGGCGCGGCAGCGTCATCGGCGGAAACGTCTGGTTGACGCGCAGTGTGCCGCCGAAATCGCGTATCAGCTACCGCGTGAACGGTGCCGCCGTCGACGGCGCCGGGGCCGACGCGGGTGCCGTGGTGCAGGCTGGCCAAGCGGAATCATGAGGCTCGTGGACCGGATCGGGAACACGCCGTTGGTGGAGTTGATGCGTCTCGGTGCGCCGACCGGCGTGCGTCTACTGGCCAAGCTCGAGGGGCAGAACCCGGGCGGGAGCGTGAAGGATCGAGCCGCCTTCGGCATGATCCAAGGTGCCATCGACCGCGGTATTATCAAACCCGGGGACCGGCTGATCGAGGCGACGAGCGGCAACACCGGTATCGCGTTGGCGATGGTGGCCTCGTCGCTCGGTCTGCGGCTGCGTCTGCTGATGCCTGATGACGCCACCGACGAGCGCGTCAAGACCATGCGTGCGTTCGGCGCCGAGGTGGTGCTCACCCCGGCGGATCGCACCATCGAGCACTCGCGTGAGCTCGCCGCGGCGATGGTGGGGGCCGGGGAGGGAACGATGCTCGACCAGTTCGGCAACCCCGACAACGTCCGCGCGCACGAGCGCGGTACCGGCCCCGAGATCTGGCGCGACACCGAAGGGACCGTCACCCACTTCGTGTCGTCGATGGGTACCACCGGCACGATCATGGGTGTCTCGCGAGCGCTCAAGGAGCGTAACGCCGGCGTCATCATCGTGGGCGTGCAGCCGACGGAGGGGTCGAGCATCCCAGGCATCCGCCGCTGGTCGCCGGCGTTCACGCCGAAGATCTTCGATCCGACACGCGTCGACCGTATCGAGAACGTGAGCCAGGCCGAGGCTGTTGCCATGACGCGCCGGTTGGCCAAGGAGGAGGGCATATTCGCCGGGATGAGCAGTGGTGGCGCCCTGGCGGTGGCGCTGCGCCTCGCGGCTGAACTCGAGACCGGTGTGATCGTGACCATCGCCTGCGACCGCGGTGACCGTTATCTCAGCTCGACGCTCTTCGGCTGACCCAGCGGGCGCCGAGTCGGATCAGCGCTCGGGCACCAACCGGGTGATCTCGAGTTCGAACGAGCCGTCGCCGAGCATGTCCGCGAAGTACGGTTCCACGATGACCTCGTAGTGGCCCGGGCTCAGCACGAGCGCTAGCGCGGAGTCGGTCGTGTACTCGTCGCCGCGGGGAGCATCGTCGTTGTAGGCCAGACTATAGCCGTACGCGTCGCGGAGCTCGAGGGTCGTATCGAACGCCGTCGAGCGCGCTTCGATCCCTACCACGGCAGCAACATCGAGCGTGAAGCTGAACCGTGCCGCGGCGCCACTGGGATCGAGCGTGCCGAGTGTCAGGCTGGGCAGGCCAATGACTTCACCGGCCCCGGTCGCCATTGCGCCCCCCCGCGTGACCGTGTAGGGCCCGAGATCCCACGGCCCGAAGCCGCTCACCACCACCACGTATGTCCCGGTCGCCGGCAGCGTGGTGCGGATGGCGGCGTCGGTGCCGGATCCCGAAGGGTCGTCGTCGTTGGCGTCCCAGACCGAGCCGTCTGGTGCGAAGAGCGTCAGGTATGTATCGAAGGCGCTGCTGGAGGCGGTCAACTCGACGAACTCGCCCGCCTTGCCACGGAACGTGAGCACGTCGAGGTGGCTGCCGTCCTTGAAGTTGCGGCCGCTTCGCTCGGTGAGCACGCCGACGACAGGGGTACCGATCTCGAGCCGCGGCGCGGTACTGAGGTAGTAGATGGGGCTCGTGACGGGTTGCTGCGCGACGGCGGCGGCGATGAGGGCGGTGGCGAACACGGTGGCGATGACTCGCATCAGGTGCTCCTCTAGGAGATGCGACGGCGGTGCGTCGCCGCGTTCCCGGAGCCAGGCTATGCTATCGAGCCCAGCTTCGGCCGTGATCGCCCTCCGGCCGGGCTGACGGCTGCGGAAGGTGTCGTCGAGCGGCTGGAGGTCGGCGTCGAAGCTCGCACGCTATGAGCGGGCCAGCGCTGTTCGCAGCGGTTGCGCGCCGCGCGAAGGCAGTGGGTTTTCCTCGGAGTCGAGCTCGAGGGGTTGATAAGTTGTCTTATCAATCTCACCGAAGGGTGGCAGGGGAGACCCGGAACACACCTCTAGCCGAACTGCCTTGGTCATCCTCGGACCATCCGCTTCCACTGTGCGTGACCTCTAGGCGCCTGCCGCTGCACGCACCCGGCCGGGCCTCGTGTAGAGCTGGTATGCCAGGTCACGCAAGAGTGACAACAGCACCGCCGAGCGCTTGGCGTCCATCTCGGGCATCGCCACCTCACCCTCCGGCTGCGGCAAGAGCGCGCTGCGAGCGAGCGCCTCCCACTCTCCGGCCAAGCCACTGAGCCCCAGCATCTCGCCGAGTTGCGCCTCGACGCGCCGTTCACCCTCATTGCCGAGGTCGTCGATCAACGCGCGTACTGCACGCCGGCTCATGGCACCGAAGCCGTTGTGGGCCCCGACCGACAAGCACGCCAACGCCTCACGAATCGCACGCGCGACGCCTTCCGGTACGTGTTCGAAGTCGAATGCCGCGACCACAGGCAACGCGATCGCGGGCCGATCGACCCGCGTCGGATCCCAGTCGATGACGTCGTAACGAACCGGGATCGGCTTCAGGCAGGCGTCACAGTGGTAGGTGATCATGATCTCGCGGAGCTTGGCAGCCTTGGCAACGTTCTCGATCAGGTCGTGCATACGCGTGAAGCTGGCTCGCTGTCCGCAATGGGGGCAGGTGCCGCCACAGCGAAGGGCATTGAGGGCGGCTGGCGGTTGGATACCGTAGAACTGGAGCACGGCTCCACCATACTCGTGTGCGCGACCGACTGTGAGGACGTGGCGCCACCACCGGTTCGCGGCCGTGATCTGCCCACGCCTTTCGGTTGCCTCGACCCAGATGCTCCGCCAGCGCCGGAGCTCGTCAGGTAGGGTCGGCCCGGCGCTTGATCCAGCGCAGGAGTCGGCCTTCCTCGTCCTCCCGCTCCTCGAGTGGCTCGAAGCCGGTCTTCTCGAGGACGCGCACCGAAGCGGTGTTGGTCACCTGGCACGCGGCCACCACCGCGCTGATGCCAGGGCGATCCAGGAGCCAATCGACGAAGGCACCCCCCGCTTCGGTGGCGAAGCCAAGGCCGCGCGCCGGCGCGAGCGTCGCATAACGGACCTCGACGCGTCCTTCATCGTCCGGGTGGGCCGTGCAGCCGATCTGGCCAACGGCCTCCAGGTTCACCCGATCGATCACCATGCCGTTCCATGGTTCGGGCTCACCCCCGCGTCGGAGCTCGAGCAGGTCGGGCAGACCCGTGAGGTCGTCGCCGGGCCACCCGGGCGGGACGCGAACCGCCACCACCGCGCCGTCGAGGAGGAGGTCGATCTCGAACTCGTCGAACTCGGCGCGTCGTTCGAGCGCCGCCGAGGGCGTCGGGACGATGAAGGTCCGGTCGGTCTCGATGGTGAAGGCAGGTGCCGTCGGCGTGCTCACCACGTTCTCCTCTCGGCATGTCGAGCAGTCCGACGACAGCGTACGGGATACGACCTCCTCCGGTGCCAAGCAATGGCTCGCCCGACCAGCCCTGGCACCTGGCGCGGCGTTCAGGTCTCCGAGGACGGCGCGTAGATGACGTGGAAACGAACGCATACGACCGGCACCGCGGCGTCGAGCCGTCGCCCGAGATCGCGGCACTGTCGCTCGAAGACGCGCTCGTGCGTCGCGCGCCAGTAGTCGAGCGAGAGGGCGCCCTCACCGACGTCGGCCGCGAAGTGCTCGTCGACCCGGTCGAATGGAAGGATATGGCTCTCGATCACCTCGATCACGGCACGCGGCCGGCCCTCTGCACAGCGCAGCAGCCTCAGGTCGCCAGCGCGCGGGGGTGGCTCGCCCCGCGCCTCGAGAAGCCACATGAGGTTTGCGGTCGCACAGAGGTGACCCGCCAGTACGCGCTCGAGTCGAGCACTGACGATCTCCGGCTCATCGCCGAGCTCCCAACCGACGACCTTGGCCCACTGCTCTTCGCCCGCGATCGTGAGCGAGGACGGCGCCGCGCAGGGCCCGACCCGATCTCCCATATCCATGCCTTCGCCTCCCCGAACTGCACGCGAACCTGGGACTGGCCAGTCGCGCATCGGCTCAGGCGATGCTAGTGCCTCGAGGGCCTCGATCGATGTACGAACGTCAGGTCGAAGGACCGATACCGTCCAGATGGGTGCTTGCGTCCACGAGCGCAAGCAGCGACGGCTCGACCTCGTAGCGTTCGACCTGGCCAGCGACCAACTGATCGGCTGCGCCACGAAGGGCTAAGACGAGGCCGAAGAGTGCGAGCACGGAAGAACCCTCGCCGTCGGCCGGTCGCAGCGCCGACACCAGCCGCTCGCTGAGTCGAGACAGGCGTGCGCGGGCGCCAGCGGCGGCCGAATGGTTGCCCGGGAGCGGCCGGACCGCCACGCGGTAGCCCTGTGGCATCGTCATCACGGCGTCGAGGAACGCGCCGACGACAGCCCGACGATGCACTGCCGCGTCGACGTCGGCGACGGTCTCCACAGCCTCGAGCAAGCGGTCGGCGACGTCGTCGGCCAAGGCCTCCAGCAGGCCGTCCTTGGAACGGAACTCGGTGTAGAAGACCATGGTCGAGCAGCCCGCGGCCCGCGCTAGCGGTCGCATCGACAACGCCTCGAACCCCTCGGCTTCCAGGCGCTCGCTCGCCACCTGGACGAGACGCGCGCGCAAGGCGTCGCGCGCCGCGTTCTTGGCCTGCGCGTAGGCCGAAGCCTGGTCAGCCATGCCACGAGGCTATCACGGCGTGTTAGGTCGTGGACGGCGTCGCCAACGCTCGGCGTGAGACGCTCGAGCGATCGACGTAACTGCGTGAGCGGACACGCACGCTGTTATGGAGCACGCACGTGATGTCACCGCCTCACGCTGTGACCCGTTCCACACAGAGCCGAGCGCTTGAGTGGTTTGATAGGCCAATGCAGATGACGCCCCGCCCCGCCGCCGACGCACTCGGGCGCGCCGATCAACTCCAGCGCTGGAGCGAGGAAGCGCTGCGCCGCTATGCGGTACAGGCCGCCAACGAGCGCGACGCCGAGCGCCTGTGGGCCCTGACCGAGGCACACCTCACACTGCACGGGCAGGCAGGCGTAGCCACGTCGGCGCACACACATCGTGCCTACCGCCGTGGCGTCATCGAGTTGGTTGCACTGTGGCACGACGTCAACCTGTTGCGACCTTCGCGCGATGCAGGCGTCCTCTACGTCCAACGCCTGCGCGCCGGTGACCGTGCTCCGGTCCTTGACGATGTCCCCGACGGGCGGCGTGGCCGGCGACCCAAGCGCGGCCCTTTGGCGCCTGCGACCGTCGAACTGCGCGTCGCCGCTGCGCGATCACTGTATGGAGCGCTGCGCTGGGCCGGCGCCACCGATGCCGACCCCTTTCGCGACGTGAGCGGCGGGCGCCGCACCTCGCGGGACGAGGACATCATGGCCCGCAAGGTCTACACCGAGTTCGAGCTCATCGAGCTCCTCGGCCACGCCCGTGACGACGACGACCGCCTGCTGCTCCTACTCGGGGCGCATGCCGGCCTTCGCGTCAGCGAAATGCTCGCCCTCCGTTGGGATGAGGTCGACCTCAACGAACAGCGCCTGCTCGTGCGCGGCGGCAAGGGCGACAAGGACGCCCTGGTCGGCCTCACGCCGAAGCTGCGCGAGACACTGCGAGCCGCAGAACGGTTCGCGTTGGCGAGCGATCGACGACGAACGGTCCTATCCCTACGCTCGCAGAACGGGGTCTACCGACGGCTGCGGCGGCTGTGTGAGCGCGCCGGGGTGCGCTTCCGGGGCGTACACGGCCTCCGGCACTCCGCAGGCACGAGGCTCTATCGCCAGACCGGTGACCTGGGCCAGGTGCAGGATCACCTACGCCACGCGACGCTCGACATGGCAAGGCGCTATGCCCGCTCCGATCGCCGCGCCTTGGAGCGATCGCTCGCGGACTGGACCTGAGCGGCTTGGCTTGCGGTCCCGAAGGGCCTGTGTTAGCGTGAGCGCAACCGATTGCGCTCGTCCCTGCTGCTCACGAAAGGACCCTCGTGCGCAAGGTGACGCTCCAGGATCTCGCCGACACGCTAGGCGTGGCCCGCTCGACGGTCTCGCGGGCCTTGCGCGCCGATCCGCAGATCTCGGTGGCGACGCGAGGACGCGTCGATCGCTTGGCGCGCGCGGTTGGCTACCACCCTAATGCGGCGGCTCGCGCGCTCACGCATCGCGAGGCTGGCGTGGTCGGGCTCGTCCTCCCCCGCTCGGCGCACTTCGTCTTCGCCAACCCCTACTTCGCAGAGCTGCTCGAGGGCATCGCCTCCGTAGCGGAGTCGGTGGGCCTGCCGATCCTGTTGAGCGCCAGCACCACGCCCGACTACGAGCGCTGGCTGCGCGAGGCCCGAGTCGATGGCCTGCTCACGCTCGGCAGCAGTCTCGGCGAAAGCGACATCCAGCGGCTCGAGGCGCTCGCAGCGGGCGGCGCGGCGGTGGCGTTGGTCGGGGAGCCCATACGCCCTACCGACCTACGTGTGCTGGTGTGCGACGAGCGGCCCGGAATCGACCAGGCCTGCGAACGACTCGCGAACGACGGCCACGAGTGCGTCACGCTGGTGACGGGGCCGGCCCATGCACCCTATGCCCGCTCACGCAGCGCCGTCTGGCGTAGCGCCGCCGAGCGGCACGGGCTGCAGATCCTGCGAAGCATCACGGGAGACGACACCTTCGACGCCGGCCGCGACGCAGCGCGTGTGCTGCTCGGCTCACGTTGCGCCGCGACCGCCTGGCTGTTCGGCAATGATCACATGGCGTTCGGTGCCCTCCACGCGCTCGACGAAGCCGGGCTGCGCTCGCCCGATCACGTCAGTGTGGTCGGCTTCGATGACGTCATGGCGGCGGCGCTGGTCGGCCTCTCGACCGTTCATCAACCAATCCGTGAACTCGGCACCGAGGCCATGCGCGCCCTGGCGGCAGAGCTTCGTCAGCAGCCACGGAGTGGCACGCCACTCGTCACACGTTTCGTCCCGCGTCGAACGAGTGCGTCGCCGCTGAGCGCGTCACGACACTCCAGCGAGGGAGGTCACATCGACATCAGCGAACCGTAACCGCCCCCGCGAGCGGGGCGCACCCTGCGGCCGTGATCGAGCCGTACCCCGATCCCAGGAGGAACCACGCATGCGTACCAGCAGGACTCTCGCCCTCACCCTGGCGTTGCTCACCGGCCTTGCCTTCGGGCAGGCACAACTGACCGTGTTCATCGGTGGCCAACAGCGCCCAGACGTGATCGGCCCGCTGCTCGAGCAGTTCAACGCCGAGAATCCCGACATCGTCGCGTCCTACGAAGTCGGCGGCGCCACCAGCGACGTCCAGCAGCAGTATCTCAACACCGTACTCACCAGCCGCGGGAGCGATATCGACATCTTCCTGATCGACGTCGTTCGCCCAGCCCAATACGCTGCTTCCGGTTGGGCCGAGCCGCTCAACCAGTTCTTCGAGTCCGAGGCAGCCATGATGGCGTACCTCGAGGACTTCCTCCCCGGCCCCATCGAGGCCAACCTCATCGACGGCACGCTCTATGCGTTGCCGGCCTTCACCGACGCCCAGTTCCTGTACTACCGTACCGACCTGCTGGACAAGTACGGGTTCGAGCCGCCCACCACGTGGGAAGAGCTGAAGTCGCAGGCCTTGGTCATCCAACAGCAAGAAGGCGATCCGAACTTGCAGGGCTTCAACTACCAGGGCTTCGCTGGTGAAGGCACGATCTGTACCTTCTTGCAGGCGGTCTGGTCGGCGGGCGGCAACTGGGTCGACGATGCAGGTAACGTGACGCTACGGACGCCTGAGGCGCGGCGAGCGATGGAGTGGTACGAGGATACGCTCGAAAGCGGGATCACGGTCCAGAACATCGCCGAGATGTCGACCGACCTGTCACGGCAGCAGTTCCAAGCCGGCAACGTGGTGTTCATGTTGAACTGGGGCTACGCCTGGGCCCACTTCCAGGGAAGCAGCGATCGGCCGACCGAGGTCGCCGGCGTGGTCGGCGTGGCACCACTACCGGCATTCGAGGGCTTCGACTCCGCCACCTGTATCGGTGGCTGGCAGTGGGCGATCAACCCCTTCGGCACCAGCAAGGCCGAAGCCTGGCGTCTGCTCGAGTTCCTCGCGAGTCCCGAAGCCCAGCGGGTGTTGGCAGTCGAAGCATCGAACGTCCCCGCGCGCGAGTCGCTCTACGCCGATCTGGCGGTGCTCGAGGCGGCTCCCCACTTCGGGGCCTTCTACGACGTCATCGTCAACGCTCGCTCGCGGCCGGTGACGCCCTTCTACAACGACGTCTCCGAGTCGATCCGCTTCCCCATGAACGCCTTCTTCGCACAGGACCTCAGTGTCGATGAGGCCCTCGAGGAGATGCA
>SLRS01000035.1 GCA_007130855.1 Trueperaceae bacterium
CACAGGTTGGTGGCGCCCTGGTCGCACGCCGGGCAGTTGCCGCAGCCGAGGTTGGGAGCGATGGCGACCCGACTCCCCACCGCGGGCCCAGCCGCTGGCGTCTCCAGCACCTCGGCGACGATCTCATGGCCCAGGATCCGGATCGCCCCGTCGGGAGCGCCGCGCGCCAGCAGCTTGCGGTCGGTGGCGCAGACTCCGGCGGCGAGCACGCGCAGCAGGGCCTCGCCCTCGCCGGGAATCGGTCGTGGCACGCGCTCGACGCGCAGGTCGTCGGGACCGTGCACGCGGACGGCGAGCATGCTGCTTGCGGGCGCGAGCGCCGCTGCCGCACCAGCGGGGCTCGTGGCGCCGGCTGGGTTCATGATGCGTCCTCCCCCTCGCTCTCCCGATCGCGTACGAGGTCGACCTCCAGCATCGTGCGGTCGCCTCGGTGGAGGGCCTCGTGGTACTCGACGGCCCGACCGTCGGCGAGGAAGGTGGTGCTGCGCAAGAAGAGCAGCGGCTCGCCGGGTTCGATCCCGAGCCGCTCGGCCTCCACCTCCGAGGCGCTGAGCGCCTCGAACATGCGGCGGCCGTAGGCGATGTGCAAGTCGAAGCGTGTGGCCAGCGTCTCGTAGAGCGAGGCGTTGGTGAGATCGATCGCCTCGAGCCCCGGTGTCAGGTCGGCGGGCAGGTAGGCGTTCACCAAGACGATGGGCTCGCCGTCCACCGAGCGGAGGCGCTCGATGGCCACGACGGGACTGCCGGGCGCGATGCCGAGCGCCTCGGCGACGCCGCGCTCGGCGCCGACCAGGTCCTGCGCGAGGACCTCGGTGCGCGGCACGCGGCCCTGCGCCACCATGTCGTCGTGGAAGCCGGTGAGCGATTGCACCAGCCGGCCGCGGATCTTGGCCTCGGCGACGAACGTGCCGAGGCCCTTCTTGCGCCTGAGCAACTGCTCGTGCTCGAGCGCACCGAGCGCCTGGCGCACGACCGTGCGCGAGACGTCGAGCGTGCGGCACAACTCGGGCTCCGACGGGATGCGCGCGCCGGCAGACCAGCGGCCGCTGGCGATCTCCTCGCGCAGCAGCGCCTGGAGCTGGTGGTGGAACGGCACGGGGCTATCGCGGTCGATGGCGCCGCTCACCACGGGGGCGGGCAGTGCGCTCGATGTGCTCTTCTCGGCGTTCGGCCCCGTGTCGGTGATCATGCCGGCTCGACCTCCATGCGCCGCCCGGAACGGGCGGACTCGAGCGCCGCCTCGAGCACGAGCGTCTCGCGCAGGCCGTCGGCGAAGGTCGGGGCCAAGGGGGTCCCGTCGACCACCGCGTGCACGAAGTCGACCACGGCGTGGTGGAAGCCGTGCTCATAGCCGATGACGTGCCCCGGAGGCCACCAGGCGTCGATGTACGGGTGCACGCTCTCGGTGGCCAGCACCGTCCGGAATCCCTGCACGTGCGCGGCATCGTGGCGCGAGAAGACCTGCAGCTCGTTGAGCCGCTCGAGGTCGAACAGGATGCTGCCGTCGCTGCCGTAGATCTCGAAGGTGTGGTGGTTCTTGCGGCCGAGCGCGAAGCGCGAGGTCTCGATCGTGCCGAGCGCGCCGTTGGCGAACTCGGCCACCACGAAGGCGGCGTCCTCGACCGTCACCGGGCCCTTCTCGCCGCTCCCGCCGCTGCCGGCGGAGAAGGTGGCGGCGCCGGCGCCGGGCAGCGGGCGCGCCTCCACGAAGCGCGCGGTCATGGCGCTGACGCTGCTGATCTCGCCCACGAGGAAGCGGGCCAGATCGACGTTGTGGCTGCCCAGGTCGAAGTGAGGTCCGGCGCCGGCCCGTTCCGCTTGCAGGTGCCAGGTGAGCGGGAAGTCCGGATCGACGATCCAGTCCTGCAGGTAGGCTCCGCGCCAGTGGAAGATGCGGCCCACGAAGCCCTCGTCGATGAGCTGCTTGGCGAGCATGACGGCCGGCGTACGGCGGTAGTTGTGGTTGAGGTAGTGCACCACGCCGGCCCGCTCGGCGGCGGCGAGCATGCGTCGTGCCTCGTCGGCGTCGAGCCCGATGGGCTTCTCGCAGAACACGTGCTTGCCGGCCTCGGCCGCGGCGATCGCGATCTCGGCGTGCATGTCGTTCGGCACGGCCACGTCGACCACGTCGACGTCGTCGCGCTGCACCACCTCGCGCCAGTCGCTGGCGGTCTCCTGCCAGCCCCAGCGCTCGGCGAAGTCGCGAAGGGTGGCCTGATCGCGGCCGACGGCGACCTTCAGGATCGGCTTGGCGGGTAGGTCGAAGAAGCGGCCGGCGTTGCTCCAGGCGTGCGAGTGGGCCTTGCCCATGAAGTTCTGGCCGATGATGGCCACGTTCAGGGTGCGCATGATGGGCTCCTTGCCTCGGGTGGAGGTCGCACGGACGGGATCCGCTGTCAGCCGATCTCCTCGGTGATGGCGCGCAGGGCGCTGACGCTCTGGCGTATCGCCGCGTGCTCGTCATCGCCGTAGTCGGGATGCAGGAAGTCGGTCTCGACCGCCAGGAAGCCCTGGTAGCCGGCGTCGGCGAGCATGCGCGCGAGGGCGACGTTGTCGATCAAGCCGTCGCCGACGGGGACGCTGGAGAAGAAGTACCAGTCGTCGGGCGCCGCGTCCGGGTTGATCTTCAGGTCCTTGATATGCGTGGCGAAGGTGTACTTGGCGAGCTTCTGCATGCCCTTGATGGGATCGTCGAGCAGCCGCAGGAAGTTGCCGGTGTCGAAGTTGATACCGAAGTGGGGCGATCCGACGGCCTCGATCAGCTCGACCATCTCGTCAGCGGTGAAATCGATGTGGTTCTCGACGGCCATCTTGACGCCGGCCTGCTCGGCGAGCGGTACGGCGCGCCGGAACTGCGAGATCAGCGCCTGCACCTGCGGGCCGTGCGGCTCCTTGCGCCAGGTGAAGCTCGAGCCGACCACCCGCATGACGTCGGCACCGATGGCGACGGCGTAGTCGATGCTGCGCACCATGTCGTCGTACGCTTCGGGCTTCTGGCCGCGCTCGAGGCCGTCGGGGTGACCCCAGGCGAAGACCCGGTCGAAGCCGTACTGATCGAGCTTGGCCTTGAGGTCGGCAAGATACTCGCGGTCGAAGGAGGGGAAGAAGCACGACTCGAGCGACACGCCGTCGACGCCGAGCTCCTTGGCGAAGTCGAGGAAGTCGTCCATGGTCATGGTGAACGGAGGTCGCTGCTGCTGCGGGTAGACCTCGTCGAAGAAGCGGTGGAAGCAGTAACTGTCGATGCCGATCTTCATCATGGTCAGCCTTCCGGGCGTGGGTCATCCCGGAGGGGACGACCCACGCACGACACGCGCGGTGAGGGGGTTAGCCCTCGTTCAGCTCAGCGGCCGCCCCAGCGCTCGGGGAAGCCGGGCATGTCTTCGCAGCCGCACAGCGCGTAGTGCAGCGGCGGCATGTTGGGCTGGATGTAGCTCTCCAGGGTCTCCTGGGTGACCACAGGCTGCGGCAGCACCCAGAAGCTGGGCACGTCCTCGCCCGACAGGATCATGGTGGCGGCGATGATGGGGGTGCGCCACTGGTAGGTGGGGAACGTCGGCGCGACGGCCGTCAGGCCCTCTTCCTGCCACTTGAGCAGGAAGTCCTGCTGATCCTCACCGGTGATGATCGGGTACGGGGCGCCGAAGTCCTCGAACGCCTCGATCGCGGCGACGGCGGTGGCGCCGGCGTCCATCCAGATGGCGTCGATCGTGCCGTAGAGCTGCAGGTAGTCCTCGACGATCGACTTGGTCATGGCGTTGGAGCCCTCGGCGAACTCGGCTCCCACGACGCGCAGGCCGGCGTCGGCGAAGATGCGCTCGGCGCCCGCCCAGCGGTGCTCGAGGACGTCGACACCCGGCAGGATCCGCAGCGCCAACACGTTGCCGCCTTGGGGCAGCTGCTCGACGATGAAGTTGGCGGCCGCAGCGCCGAAGGCGTAGCCGCCGATCGGCTTGATGAACGAGACCGGGCAGTCGGTGTTGACGCCGCGGTCGAAGACGATCACGGGCAGCTGCTCGCAGGCGGCCTCGACGGCCGGCGTCAGCGCCGCGGTGGTGTTGGGCGAGACGATCAGGATGTCGCAGTCACCGGAGGCCAGCAGGCCGCTGATGTCGCTGATCTGCTTGTTGTCGCTGCCCTCGGCGTCGACGTGCACGAAGGTGGCGATGTCGGGGTGCAGCTCGACCTCGGCCTCCATGGTGGTGTAGCCGACGACGCGCCAGGGGTTGTTGACCCCCGCGTTCGAGAAGCACACGGTCCAGGGGCCTTCCGTGGCGTACTCGCTGGTGTCGATGTACTCGGGCGCGATCGCTTGGATCCAGGGTTGGCCCTCGGGGCCTTCGGGCTCCATGTCCATGGCGGCGAGCTCGAAGGCGAGCTGCTCGGGGTCGTAGAACTCGCCGGACTGGGCCAGCGCCGTGGTGAGTCCGGCCAAGACGAACAGCAGGGTAAGGGCGGTCAGCAATCGATGCACGTATTCCTCCTCGAGAAGTGGTTGTCGACGGGCGCTCAGCGAACTCGATGGTGCTCCGGCAGTCAGGCCCCCCTCTCGTGTCCGGCACGAACGGCGCGCCATGCGGCGAAGCCGACCGCGCCGATGATGATGGCGCCTTGAACCGTCACCCGCAGGGGGGACGGGAGGCCGAGGAAGTTGAGGAGGGTGAAGAGCGCCTGCAGCGTGAGGGCGCCCGCGAGCGCGGCGGGCATGTTGCCGCGCCCGCCGAGGAGCGCCGCACCACCCAACACCACGGCCGAGATCGCCTCCAGCTCGAGGCCGTCGCCGACGTTGATCGAGACGCCCGAGAAGCCGCCGAGCAGGATGCCGGCGGTGACCGCGCTGAGTGACGAGATCGTGAACGCGCTGATGCGCACGAGGTGGACGTTGATGCCCGCGAGCGCGGCGGCGCGCTGGTTGTCGCCGACCGCGAGCGCGTGCTTGCCGAGCACGGTCCGGTGGAAGAGGTAGATGAAGAACGCCGCGAGCAGCACCAGGATGATCACGGCCCAGGGCAGGCGACCGAGCACGGGGACGTCGTCGATCGTGGCGCGACCGAAGGCGCGGAAGTTGTCGGGGAGTGAGCCGCGCGGAGCACCGCCGGTCCACAGCAGGGCGATGCCCTTGAGGGTGAGCAGCATGCCCAAGGTGGTGATGAACGACGGCACGCGCAAGAAGCTCGTGACCGATCCGTTGAACACGCCGACGAGCAGGCCGATCCCGTAGAGGACGAGGATGACCCACCAGGTCGTGGCGGGATCGCCGAACGCCAGCAGGGCGCCGGCGAGCACGGTCAGGGTCACGAGCGATCCCTGCGAGAGGTCGAAGCCCCCGCTCACGACCACGAACAGCTGCCCGGCGGCCAGGATCATCAAGGGGGCCGAGCGCCGTAGGAAGTTCAGGAAGAAGGTGGGCTCGATGAAGCGCGGGTTGAGGATCGTGATCCACACGATCAGCACCAGCAAGACGAAGAAGACCGGGGCGACCTTGCCGACGCCGATGAGCGCCAGCTTCCAGGCCGGGGTACGGGTGACGACCGCCTCGCTCATCCCACCACCTCGCGCGAGCGGTAGGCGTAGATGGCCACCGCCGCGATGATGATCAGGCCGCGCAGCACCTGCTTGGTGTAGGAGCCGATGCCGAGCTGGTTGAACATCACGTCGAGCGTCGCGAAGATGAGCACGCCCGCGACCGTTCCCAGCACACCGCCGCGACCGCCCGCCAGGACCGTGCCGCCGACGACCACCGCGGCGATGGACTCGAGGTCGTAGACCCCGTCGGTGCCGATCCAGGGGGCGCCCGAGCGCAACCGGCTGGCGAGGTAGAGGCCCGTGAGGACCGCCGTCATGCTGGTGACCACGTGTGCCCCGATGACGACGCGATCGGAGCGGATGCCCGACAACCGCGCGGTCGCGCGGTCGCCGCCGACGGCGTAGATATGAGCCCCGAAACGGGTGCGCTTGAGCGTCAGCGCCGCGATCGCGACCAGCGCCGCGAACAGCAGCATCGGCACGGGGATCGGCCCGATGCTGCCGTAGGCGAGGTACTGGAAGGAGGCGGGAACGGAGCCGGCGAAGTTCTGGAAGCTGGCGTTGAGCAGTCCCCGGAGGATGAGGCCCACGCCGAGCGTCGCGATCAACGGGTTGATGCGGGCCTTGGTGACGAGCAACCCGTTGGTCACGCCGACCACGCCGCCGATCGCGAACACCACCAGGAGCGCGAGCGGCACCCGGCTCGGGTCGCCCTGCATGATGAACGAGGCCATCACGGCGGTCACGCTGATCAGGTAGGCGACCGAGAGGTCGAGCGAGCCGACCAAGATGGCGAAGGTCTGGCCCACGGCCACGATGCCGAGCGCAGTGGAGCGCTCGACGATGTTGTTGAGGTTGCTGGGTGCGACGAAGTCGCCGCGGCCGTACTGCGACACGAGCAGCCAGGCGATGAGGAACGTGGCGGCGAGCAGCCACCAGATGATGGGGATGCGCAGGCGACGGCTGCGGCGCGGCGCGAGGACGCGGGTGCTCACGGGCGCGCCCCCGGCTTCACCGCGACGGCCTCGTCCGGTACGGCGGCGGCGCGCGCCTCGGGCTCGAGCGGGTCGAGCCCGTGGGTCGCGAGCGCCATGATCTCGGCTTCGCTCGCGCCAGCCTCCAGTTCGCCGGCGATCGTGCCCTCGCGCATCACGATGATGCGGTCGCTCATGCCGATCACCTCGAGCAGTTCCGACGAGATCATCAGCACCGCCATCCCCTCGCGCGCGGCCTCGCGGATCAGGCGATGGATGGCGGCCTTGCCGTTGACGTCGATGCCGCGCGTGGGCTCGTCGAAGATCAGCACGTCCTCGGCGGTAGCGAGCCACTTCGCCAGGACCACCTTCTGCTGGTTGCCGCCGGAGAGGAACTGCGCCTCCTGGTACAGGCCGGCGGCGCGCACGTCGACCGAGCGGGTCAGCTCGGCGACCGACGGATGCCCATGGCTGCCGTCGCGGCCGAGGCGCGCCAAGAGCGGTTGCATCGCACGGAACGACAGCACGACGTTGTCGCGGATCGGTTGGCGCAGTGCCAGCCCTTCGCTCTTCCGGTCCTCGGTGATGAATCCCATGCGCCGGCGCACGGCGTCGCGCGGCGAGCGGAAGTGGACCTGCTTGCCGTTGAGCCACACCTCGCCGCTGGTGAAGGGCTTGACGCCGAACAGCGCCTGCGCGAGCTCGGTTCGGCCGGCTCCCTGGAGCCCGGCGACGCCGAGCACCTCGCCGGCACGCACGTGCATGTCGATGTCGTGCAGCACGTCGTTACTGCCGCTGCGCACCGCGATGACCTCGTCGCCGATCTCCTCGGGCTTCGCCCGCTCCGGGTAGTAATCCGCTAGGTCGCGCCCCACCATCATCCGCACGAGCTCGCCGCTGGTGAGGCCCTCGCGCTCGCGGGTGCCGACCAGCACACCGTCCTTGAGCACCGTGACGCGATCGGCGATGGCGAAGATCTCGCGGAAGCGGTGCGAGATGTACACCACCGTGACGCCACGTTCGGTGAGCTTGCGGATGAGGCCGAAGAGGACCTCCACCTCGGGCGCGGCGAGGGCCGCGGTCGGCTCGTCCATCACCACGACGCGCGCCTCGAACGACATCGCCTTGGCGATCTCGACCATCTGCTGCTGCGCCACCGAGAGCTCGCCGACGAGCGTGCTCGGGTCGAGGAAGTGATCGACGTGCAAGTCGGCGAGGAGCTGAAGCACGCGCTGCCGCAGGAGGCGTTCGTCGAGGATGCCGAAGTGGTGCGGCTCGCGGCCGAGGAAGATGTTCTGCGCGACGGTCCGATGGGGGAGGAGGTTGAACTCCTGGTGGATCACCGAGATGCCCGCGCGCTGCGCATCGAGCGGATGCCCGAAGCTGACCCGTTGGCCGAACAGCTCGATCTCGCCCCCGTCGGCCTGGTAAGCGCCGGTGAGCACCTTCATCAAGGTCGACTTGCCGGCGCCATTCTCGCCGACGAGCGCATGCACCTCGCCGACGCGGCACGAGAAGTCGACGCCGTCGAGCGCCGTGAACGCGCCGAAGCGCTTCACGATGGCCCGCATCGCGAGCGCCGTCGCACCGTCTTCGGTGGCGGTGGAGTCGCGTAGGCGGCGCGCAGCGGCGGCGGGCGTAGGTTGGGTGGCGGGGCGGGCAGGCTCGCCGAACGTCACGCTGACTCCGATCTAGGCTGCGGCAGGGGCGCGGGGCGCGCGCCCTCCGGGTGGACACGCTCGGGGCGTCTTCATGTAATCTTGTCATGACAAGCTACCGCAGCCCGCCGAAAGGTGTCAAGCGTCGGTTGCGCGCCGAGGAGGACGACATGAGCGAGGTCAGGATCTGTGCGATCGGCACCGGGCGAGCCGGGATGGTGCACGCGCTGAACTTCCGCTGGCACGTGCCCCACGCCCGTCTCGTCGCGGTGGTGGACACCGACCGCGAGCGGGCCGCGCAGGCGGCGGCCGAACTCCACCTCGCCGATCGCGGCTTCGCCAGCCTCGCGGAGGCGCTCGCCGTCACCGACATCGACGCGGTCGTGATCACCACGCCGACCTTCACCCACGCGTCGCTCGTGGGTGCGGCCGCCGAGCATGGGCTCCACGTGCTGTGCGAGAAGCCCATGGCGCTCGACGTGCGTGAGTGCGACGCGATGATCGCGGCCTGCGAGGCCGCCGGCGTCACGCTGCAGCTCGCGTTCATGCGGCGCTTCGACCCGCCCTTCGTACAGGCGAAGCGCCAGCTCGAAGACGGCGCCATCGGAACGCCGCTCATGGTCCGTTCGCTGACCAGGGGCCCCGGCCTGCCGCCGGCGTGGGCCAACGACATCGATACCAGCAACGGCATGCTGGCCGAGGTGAACAGCCACGACTTCGACACGGTGCGCTGGCTGGCAGGCGCGGAGTACGACGAGGTGCACGCCCGCGCCGGCGCGCTGAAACGGCCCGACCTCCTCGCCACCTTGCCACGCTTCTACGACGTGGCCCTGGTCAGCGCCGGCATGACCAACGGCACCTTCGGCATGATCGACGGCGTCTGCCCGGCCGATTACGGCTACGACGCCCGCGCCGAGATCGTGGGCAGCGCCGGCGTGTTGTTCGCCGGTGACATCCGCAGTCCCGGCGCGGCTCGCGTCACCCGCGAAGGCGGAGCGGTGGGACCGCACTACACCTCTTGGCGTGAGCGCTTCGCCGAGGCCTACCGGGCCGAGGCCAGCCACTTCGTCGAATGCATCGCAGACGGCACCACGCCCCAGGTCGGCGGGATCGACGGACGTGCCGCGGTGGCCGCCGTGGTGGCGGCGAACCGGTCGCTGCGGGAGGGGCGGCCCATCAAGGTCGACGGCTGAGCAACGCCGGCACCGGGCCGTCGCCAGCGGCGCAGGTCGGGACCTACGCGACCGTCTCGATCTCCAGATCGAACAGCCGTCCGAGCATCCGCAGCTCCGCCGGCCGGTGCCCCTGCACCAAGATGGCGTGGTGGCTCGGCACCCGCTCCATCAGCGCGTGACCGTTCGGCACCTTGACGACCCCGCCGTTGAGGCAGTCCGAACCCGGGTACTGGGCGTAGCCGACCAGCTCGCCCTCGACCACCGTCAGCGTAGCCATCGACGGCGACAGCTTCGCCAACGTGACCGGCCCCTCGGCCATGCGGGCGTCGATGGCGCTGGCGTCCTCGTCGACGATGGCCAGCACCTTCTCGCGCAGCGTCCAGCTCTCGGCCATCGAGGTGGGCAGCACGCCCAGGTAGCCGCAGTGCGCCACCAGCACGTGGTG
>SLRS01000217.1 GCA_007130855.1 Trueperaceae bacterium
CCCATTCGGACATCCCCGGATCAAAGCTTGCTTCCAGCTCCCCGAGGCTTTTCGCAGGTAGCCACGTCCTTCATCGGTTCGGCAGCCAAGGCATCCACCGTGTGCCCTTAGTAACGTAACCTATCGATCTTGCTTCATTGTAAGAGTGGTTCGACACGCGATCACGAAACTCGGATCGATTGCTCGATCCTTCGTCTTTCGATCGCAAGAACTCGTTGCGCTTTCGCCGTCTAGGACGGCATGCCACGCTTCGAGCTCAGGATGCTCTTGCTCTCCTATGCGCTTGTCAATGTTCGCGCCCCTCTTTCGAGCGGCAAAAGTAAGAGTACACCGCCAGGGCGTGGCGTGTCAAGCATGGGGCAACGTGGCCCTCGACCGTGGGCCCCTCGAGCGCGGCGCGGCGCGGCGTTCAGACGATCATCGGCTCCCGCGGCACGCCACTCGTGAGCGACGCGCAACCCGACTGCGTGACCCGAATGGTCTCGCTGCAGCCCACGCCTCCCTCACCCGGGAGCTGCACCCAGGGCAGGAGGTGGAAGGTCATGTTCGGCTCGAGCATGCGCGCCTCGCCGAGGCGCAGCGACAGGATGTGCCCCTCGCCCCAGTCGGGCGACATGGCGATGCCAATGGAGTAGCCGCTGCGCGAGGCCTGGGCCCCAGCGAATTGCGAGCCGGCGATCACGGCGCGGGCGCGCTCGTCGACGGCGCCGGCGCTCACACCCGGCCGCACGGTCGCCACTGCCGCGTCGTACGCCTCCTGCACCACCGCGAAGGCCTCGCGGGCGCGCGGGCCGGCCTCGCCGACGAAGATGGTACGGAGCAGAGCGGCGTGGTAGCGCCGACGGCAGCCGGCGAGCTCGAGGAAGAGGAGATCGCCACGCAGCAGCGTGCGGCCGCTCCAGGTCGCATGCCCGATGGCACCGCGCTCGCCCGCGGCCACGAACGGAGCGATCGCAGGCCACTCGCTGCCGGCACGGATCAGGGCTACGTGCATCTGGGCCGCCACCTCGTCCTCGCTGACGCCAGCGCCGGCCGCGGCGATGCCCGCGAGCATCCCGGCGCTGGCGCTGGCCGCGGCGCTCTGCATCAGCGCGATCTCGCGCGCCGACTTGACGACGCGCTCCTGCTCGACGAGCAGCGACGCGTCGCGCCAGTCGACGTCGGCGGTGGCGGCGAAGAGCCGGTCCTGCTGCGCCGCCGTGAAGAACCAGCACGAACGCTCGAAGCCGACACGCCGCCCGCCGAGGCCCGCGGCGCACACGAGATCCGCGACCGCGCGCATCGGATCGTCGCCGTCGGCGTAGGGGACGATGCGCTCCAACGCGGTGAGCGCCGCCACGCCGGGGCACTCGAGCGCCCGCGCGACGCACGCCGGTTCGCCCTCGAGCGGCACCAGCAAGCCGACGAAGGCGAAGTGACCGGCCGTCTCGAAGCCGCTGAGATAGCAGACGTTCTCGGGCGTGCTGACGAGCATGGCGTCGAGCTCGCGCGCGGCGAGCCGCCGCCTGACGGCCGCAAGCCGTGCTTCGTACTCGTCGAGTGGGAAGGTCAGGTCGTCGCGCTGCAGCATTTCGCCCCCGTCCCCGCTGCGGCGGTGAGGCCGCCACGCACGACGCGAGCGGCCCGCCGCGTTCACGTAGGTCTACGGTACGCTCCAGGCCCATGCGCCGGCCCGCTCATCGCCGCCAGGGAGGAGTCCCCGTGAGTGACCACGCACGTGACGCGCGCCGCACCCAGGCCGTCTGGGGCGGCGAAGGTGGGGCCTTCCAGGACCGTGCCACGCAGGTCCCCGTCGTCCACAGCGTCTCGTTCGGTTACGACGACGTCGAAACCTGGCGCGCCGTGGCGGTGGGTGAGGCGCCGGGACACATCTACGGGCGCAACAGCAATCCCACCGTGCAGGTGTTCGAGCAGAAGCTCCGCGTGCTCGAGGCGGCCGAGGCGGTCACCAGCTTCGCCACGGGCATGGCCGCGATCAGCAACACCCTGTTCGCGTTGCTCTCACCCGGCGACCGGGTGGTGTCCATCAAGGACACGTACGGTGGCACCAACCGCCTCTTCGCGACCCACCTGCCGCGCTTCGGGATCGGCGTGACCCTGTGCGACACGGCCGACGTCGGCGGCATCGAGCGGGCGATCGACGGGGGTCTCGCGCTGCTCTACCTCGAGAGCCCCACGAACCCGACGTGCAAGGTGCTCGACATCGAGCGCCTCGCGCGGCGCGCGCGCCGCGCGGGCGCCACGGTGGTGGTCGACAACACCTTCGCCACGCCGATCAACCAGCGCCCGCTGGAGTTGGGCGCCGATCTGGTAGTGCACAGCGCCACGAAGTACCTCGGCGGTCACGCCGACGCCTTGGGCGGCGTGCTCGCGGGCAAGGCCGAGTTGGTCGAGCGCGTGTTCGCCTTCCGCGAGATCGACGGCGCCACCTTGCATCCGGAGGCCGCCTACCTGCTGTTGCGCGGCATGAAGACGCTGGCGCTGCGCGTCGAACGACAGAACGACAATGCGTTCGCCATCGCCAGCCACCTGCGCGAGCACCCACGCGTGGCGCAGGTCTTCTACCCGGGACTCGAGGACCATCCCGGTCACGAGATCGCCCGCCGGCAGATGCCCGGCGGCTTCGGCGGCATGCTGTCGTTCGTCCTGCACGGTGACTTCGAGGCGGTCGCACGCTGCTTGCCGCGCCTGCGGCTGGCCCACCGCGCGGCCAACCTGGGAGCGGTGGAGACGGTCGTCGCGCCGCCGCGCACCGGCTCGCACGTGGAGCTCAGCGCCGCCGAGCGCGCCGCACTCGGCATCCCCGAGGCGCTGGTGCGCTACTCGGCCGGCATCGAGGACGTCGACGATCTGATCGACGACCTCGATGCCGCACTCGGGGCCGCCGGTCGGTAGGATGACACCATGGTCATGGACCTGAACGGCGACCTGGGCGAATCCTACGGGCGTTGGCAGGTGGCCGAGGAGGCCAACCTGGTGGCGTCGCTGACATCGGTGAACCTCGCCTGCGGGTTCCATGCCGGCGACCCGTCGGCCCTGCGTGGTGCGATCCGCCTCGCCGCCACCCACCGGGTAGCGATCGGCGCGCACCCGAGCTACCCCGACCTGCGCGGCTTCGGCATGGTCCCGATGGCGCTGCCGCCGGCCGTGGTCCGTGACGACGTCCTCTACCAACTCGGCGCGCTGCAGGCGCTCTGCCACGCCGAGGGCGAGCCGCTGCGGCACGTCAAGCCCCATGGCGCGCTCTATCACGCCGTCGCCGAGGACGCGGCCACGGCGGAGGCCTTCGCCGAGGCGATCGCGGCGTTCGACGCGGGCCTCCCCGTGATGGTCCGGGCCGGCTCCAGCGCCGCGGAGGTGATGGAGGAGGCGGGCCTACGTGTGCTGCCCGAGGCCTTCCCGGATCGCGCCTACCTGCCCGACGGCACGCTCGTGCCGCGCAACCGGCCAGGAGCACTGCTGAGCGATGCGCACCTGGTCGCCGAGCGGGCCGTGCGGCTGGCGCTCGACGGGGTCGTGACCGCCGTCGACGGCAGCGACCTGCGGCTCGCGCCCGTGACGCTGCGGCTCCATGGTGACGCGACCGCCATGCAGATCAGCGCACGCCACGTGCGCGACGCACTGCTCGCGGCGGGCGTGCGCCTGCGGCCCGCTTCCGCCTGAGGCGCCCGGCGTCACCGCTCGCGCACGACTCGACCGCCGCCGGACCCGCCGAGGAGGGCGCGCACCTCGCGTACCATGGCGTTAGGATCGGGGTCTGCGCCATGGATGACGACGCCACCACACTGATCGAAGCCTTCCTCACGGAGATGCGCAAGCGCTACGCCGAGGAGATCGACGCCATCGCCTTACCCGAGGGGACCGTGGACTACGTTCGCCAACGTGTCACCGAAGGCGACCACCAGACGCTCCTGTTCATGCTCAAGCTCGGCTACCTGATGGGCCTGCAGACCGGCTTCGCCGCCGGTCAGGCCGGCGCGAGCGAGCCGCCGCGCGGCGGCCCTGGCCCCATCCAGGCCTGACCCTCGCGCCACCAGCGGCGGGTGGCCGGTGGCCGCCGGCGGGTGGCCGGTGGCCGACGTCAGCGCGGGCCCAGCGCCATGCGCTTGGCCGAGAGCGCGAGCAGACGCTGCTGCGAGTCGACCTTGCGCTGCCCGCGGCGCCGCGACACCCGCAAGTAGCGACCATCGGCCTGGAGCTCTCGCCCCTTCACCGTGTCGCGCCAGTAGATGTCGAGGATCTCGCGCAGCTTGCGCCGCAAGCGCGCGTCCTCGATCGGGAAGACCGCCTCGACGCGGGCGTTGAGATTGCGCTGCATCCAATCCGCGGAGCCAACCATCATGGTGTCGCGGCCCCCGTCACGGAACCACACCACCCGCGAGTGTTCCAGGAATCTGCCCACCACGCTCCGCACGCGGATCGTCTCGGACGCCCCGGGGACCCCGGGCTTCAGGCAGCAGATACCGCGCACCATCAACTGGATCGGTACGCCGGCGCGCGAAGCGACGTAGAGCGCGCGAATCACCTCGGGGTCGACCAGGCTGTTCATCTTCGCGATGATCCCCGCAGGCCTGCCGGCCTGGGCATGCTCGGTCTCGCGGGCGATCGCCCCGAGCAACTCGCGCCGCAGGGTCGACGGGGCCGCCCACAGCTTGCGCCAGCTCTTCTGGCTGCTGAAGCCGGTGAGCACGTTGAACAGGTCGGAGACGTCGGCACCGAGCGCCTCGTCGCACGTCAGCAGGCCGAAGTCGGTGTAGAGCTTGGCGGTGAAGGGGTTGTAGTTCCCGGTGCCGAGGTGCACGTAGCGGCGGATGACGCTGCCGCCTTCGGCATCCCGCTCGCGACGCACCACCAGCAGCGTCTTGCAGTGTGTCTTGAGGCCGGCGAAGCCGTAGACCACGTGCACGCCCGCGCGCTCGAGCTCGCGTGCCCAGACGATGTTGTTCTCCTCGTCGAAGCGCGCCTTCAGCTCGACCAGCGCCGTCACCGGCTTGCCGTTGCCGGCCGCCCGCGCGAGCGCCGCCACCACGGGCGAGCTCGCTCCCACGCGGTACAGCGTCTGCTTGATCGCCAACACGTCGGGGTCGTCGACTGCCTCCTCGAGCAGCTGCTGCACGGCGTCGAAGGCGTGGAACGGGTGGTGCAGGAGGATGTCCTGACGACGGATGGCCTCGAACACGCCGCCCGCCTGGCGGTACTCCGTCGGCAGCCGCGTGGTGAACGGCGGATCGCGCAGCTGCGGGAGATCGAGCAGCGCCAGCTCCATGAAGTCCGCCACGTTGAGGTGGTTGGGCACCTCGTAGACGTCGTCGGGCTCGAGATGCAGGGTCCGGCGGAGGTGCTCGCGCGAGCGGGCGGGCATGTCGGCGACCACCTCGAGCCGTACGGGGTCGCCCCAACGGCGGCGCCGCACTTCGTCCTCGATGGCCTGCAACAGGTCGTCAGCCTCGTCCTCGGCGATCTCGATGTCGGCGTTGCGCGTGACCCGGAACCCGTGCGCGCTGACCACCGTGTGCCCCGGGAACAGCGCCGACACCTTGGTACGGATCACGTCCTCGAGGATCACGAAGCGGTGGTCGAGACCGGGCAGCCGCACGAAGCGCGTCAGGACCGACGGCACCTGCACCACGGCGGTGCGCTCCTCGTCGTGCTGCTCGTCGACCAACTGCAGCAGGAGCGAGAACGACAGGTTCGGGAGGCGCGGGAACGGGTGCGAAGCGTCGACCGCCAAGGGCGTGAGGACGGGGAAGAGCTCGTGCTCGAAGAAGCGGTCCACGACCTCGCGCTCGCCGACGCTGAGTTCGGCCATCGGGACGATCCGCAGGCCGTGCTCGGCGAGCGCGGGCAACACCTGGTCGCGCAGGACCTGCCGGTGGCGCAGCACCAGCGGGTGGAGCCGGCGGCTGATGGCGGCGAGCTGCTCGTCCACGGTCATGCCGTCGAAGGAGCGGCGCTCGACGCCCGCCGCCTGCTGCTCCTTGAGCCCGGCGTAGCGGATCATCATGAACTCGTCGAGGTTCGACCCGAAGATGGCCAGGAACTTCAGCCGCTCCAGCAACGGGTTGGTGGGGTCGATCGCCTCGTCGAGCACGCGCTCGTTGAAGGAGAGCCAGGCGAGCTCGCGGTTGAAGTACAGCGTCGGATCAAAGAGGTCGATCTCGCTCACGGGAGGCAGCCTACCAGCGCTGCCCCACGCGTGCCGAAGGGGGGTCAGGCGTCCGCCGTGGCGTCCTCGACCGGCTCGCGCAGCGGACCCGAAGCGGCGCCGCCCGGCAGCTCCTCGCTCGCCTCGAGCAGCGCCTCGAACGTCTGCTCGGCCCGCAGGCTGTTCGCCACCGAGCAGTACTTGGTGGCGGCGAGCTCGACGAAGCGGTCGGCCGTGTGCTGGTCCAGACCGGGCACGTCGAACACGTGCTTGGCATGGATCTTGGTGAACGGGCTGGGCGTGCCCTCGAAACGCTCACCGGTGACCTCCACCCGGTAGTCCCGGATCGTCAGCTTGCGCTTGCGCAGCATCTCGACCACGTCGTAGGCGGTGCAGCCCGCCAGGGCGTTCAGCACCAGCTGCATCGGGCTCATGCCGATCTTGTGCGAGGCCTCGCCATCGATCAGGACGCGCATGCCGTCGGGCGTGACACCGACGAAGCGCTTGTCGACGAGGTGGTGGAGGACGGTCTCGGTCGTGGCCATGCGTCAGTATCGTCGCCGCGAGGCCGAGCACGCAATGCCGGACGACGCCGAGCGCAGGGCGAACGGCTATCCTCGACCTCCGTGGACACCGCTGGCCAGGCACCACCCCCACCCCCTCCCGCAACCGCCCCCAAGGGCACCTGGCGCCGCTGGGCGCGAGCGCGCCGGCAGGCGCTGGCCGGCGCCGATCCCGAGCGCCACGCCGAGCGTGAGGTGGCCGCGCACGTGCTCGCCTGGGAACGCTGGCAGACCGCCCGCGTGGCGCTCGTGTACCTCGCCTTCGGCAGTGAGGTCGATCCGCTCGCAGGGGGCTTGCTCAGCGCGTCACCCACGCTGCCGGCCGCTACGGCCGCCGGCCCGCTGCTCGCCACCACGCGCACGCCGGCAGCCGGCGGGCTGCGCGTGCACCTGTTCGACCCCGCCGCCCTCGAGCCGCATCCGCTCGGCTTCTGGCAACCGCGGCCGGATGCGCCGGTCGTGGACCTCGCGAGCATCGACGTGGCACTGGTGCCGGGGTTGTGCTTCGACCGCCAGGGCGGCCGGCTCGGTTACGGGCGGGCCTACTACGACCGGCTGCTGCCGTTGCTCGGGGCGCACGTCGCGACCGTCGGTGTCAGCCGCGAGGCGTTGGTGGTGGAACGGCTCCCGACCGAGCCGCACGACGTGGCCGTGCGTTGGCTGGTCAGCGAGGCCGGTCTGCGCCCGGTCGCGCACCCGGGGGCCGCGACGAGCCCTGGGCCGCTCACTCCTTGACGGCCCCGCCGGTGAGTCCCTGCACGATGCGCCGCTGGAAGACGAAGACCAGCACCACCAGCGGGATGGTGACGAGCACGGCCGCTGCCATGATCTCGCCGAACGGTTGCTGGAACGCCGACTCGCCGCTGAACAGCGCGATCGCCACCGGTACGGTGCGGGCCGTGCGGTCGATGGCGGTGAACGTGAGGGCGAACAGGTACTCGTTCCAGGCCTTGACGAACGCGAGCAGCCCGGTGGTGACGAGCGCCGGCGCGGTGAGCGGGAGCAGCACGTACCAGAACGACTGCATCCTGGTCGCGCCGTCGACTTGGGCCGCTTGCAGCAGCGTGGCCGGCAGCCCACGGAAGAACGCCTGCAGCACCCAGACGGTGAAGGGCAGGGTGAAGAGCAGGTAGGAGAGGGTGACGCTCATGAGCGACGGCATGCCCAGCAGCCGGATCACGGCGTAGAGGCCGGCGAGGACCGCCACCTGCGGGAACATCGTCATCGCCAGGATGCCGTAGAGCGAGGGCGTCTTGCCGCGGAAGCGGAGCTGGCCCAGGGCGTAGCCCGAGAATGCGCCGACGAGCAGGCTGAGCAGCGTGGCGCTGCTCGCCACCAGGGCGCTGTTGAGCACGCCGCGTCTGAACGAGGCGTTGCCGAGCACCGACTGGAAGTTGCGCAGGCTGACCTGTTGCGGCCAGTACGTGGCCGGGGTGCGAATGAGCTCGGCCTCGGTCTTGAGCGCCGAGACGATCGCCCAGTAGAAGGGGAGGAGGAGGTAGACGAGGATGATCGCCACGAGCAGCCAGAAGAGGGTCCGCCGGGCGAGCCTGGCGCGCGCGCGGCGGCTCATGTCGTATCGACTTTCAGCATGCGCATGTAGCTCACCGCGAACACGAGGATGATCAGGAAGATGACGACGCTCGCCGCGGACGAGAGCCCGACCTCACGCTGGTCGATGAGGACGGCCTGGGTGTAGCTCGCGAGCGAGTAGCGCTGGCCACCGAGGACCACCTGGAAGACGTCGAACACGCGCAGCGCATCGAGCGTCCGGAAGATGAGGGCGACGGCGATGGCGGGAGCCATGAGCGGCAAGGTGATCGCGGTGAAGCGGCGCACGGCGCTCGCGCCGTCGATCTCCGCGGCCTCGTACAACTCCTTGGGGATCACCGCTAGGCCGGCCAGGAACAGCAGTGCCATGAACGGCGTGGTCTTCCAGACGTCCATGGCGATCATCGTGGGGAGTTGCATCGAGGCCGTCTGGAAGAAGCCGATGTTGCCATCGCCCAGGCCCAGATCGTAGAGCAGCGTGTTGAAGAACCCCACCCGCGTCGGCTGCAGCATCCATTCCCAGATCCGGGCCGAGACGACCGTCACCACCGCCCAGGGGAGGAGCATGAGGGTGCGTAGCAGACCACGGCCCACGAACTCGGCTGAGAGCACCAGCGCGATGATCATCCCCAGGATCGTCTCGAGCGCCACCGACCAGACGGTGAAGACGACCGTGTCCACCGCCGCGCGGATGAAGGCGGGCGAGGTGGCACCGACCACCCAGCGCTTGCCGAAGGCGCTGAACTCATAGGCGGCCGCGTAGCGCAGCGGCTCGCGCGGCAGGATACGCACCCAAGACTCGTAGCGGAGGCGGCCGTCGCGGAGATCCTGGCGGCCCGTGGCGGGGTCGACGACCGGTGGTAGCTCGCGCACGGTCAGGGAGAGCAGCCGGCGGTAGTTGTCGAGTCCGACGTACGCGCGCTCGACGCGCTGGGTGGCGAAGCGCGCATCGGTCACGGACAGCGCCACCACCTGCCCGAGCGGATAGATGGCGACGATGGCCATCACCACCAGCGCCGGCAGCATGAGCCACCAGGCGGTGCGGGCCTCGCCGCCGGCGAGCTGCCGCGGCCGGCCGGCGCTCACGGCGCCGTCCCTTCCAGCAGCGGGTCGCTGGTCGCGTGCATCCAGGCATGGAGCCGTTCGACCATCGCGGCCCCGATGTCGCGATGCGCCTCGTCGAGGATCACGTTGCGGCGCTCGAGCGGATCGTCGGCGAGCGAATGGAGCGCGACGCGGACCGGTAGCTCGAGACCGCAAGCACGCAGGGCCCGGCCCGAGGCGCTGTCCTCGACGTCGGCCGGGAAGTAGGGCGTCTCGCGCTCGCTGTAGTCGAGGATGAGCTTGTGACTCTCGCTGCGCAGCGCGCGCATCGGCACGAACGCATCGTGCCAGTGCAACTGGGCGTAGAGGTGGTCGCGTACGGCGGTCGTCGCGCCGCGCAACAGCGGCATCAGGTCGACGCCGTCGAGGGCGCCGTCGGGCTGGCCGCCAGCCGCGCGCAGCAGCGTCGGGAACAGGTCGAGGTTGAGCACCATCGCGTCGCTGCGGCTGCCAGGGCGGGTCACCCCCGGCCACCGGATCAGCAGGCCCGTCTCGAGGCCGGCGTCGTAGAGGGTGCCCTTGGCCCGCGGGAAGGCGATACCGTGATCGGTGGTCACGATCACGACGGTACGCTCGCGGAGCCCGCGCCGGTCGAGGGCCGCGAGTACCCGTGCCACGCCTTCGTCGAAGGCACGGACGCGGCCGTGGAAGGCGGCCACGTCGCGCCGGACCGCGGGCGTGTCGGGCAGGTAGGGCGGGACGCTCACGCGTGCCGGGTCATCGTCGACGTAACCGTCGTGGTCGAACGGCCGATGGGCCTCGAAGAACCCGACGCTGGCGAAGAACGGCCTGTCGGGGTCGAGCGTGTCGAGCGCCTCGGCAAAGGCGGGCGCGACCTCCCGGGCCAGCTGTGGCCAACGGGTGCCGATGCAGCGGTCGTAGCCGAGCAACTCGCCGGCCGACGCCTCGTGCTGCTCGCCTACGAGCAGCGTGGCATAGCCGAGTTCGCGGAGATGGTGGGGCAGCGCATCGCGGTCGTCGAACAGCCGCCAGTCGAGGTGCGCGAGACCCATCATGCCGGACTTGGTCGGGTACTTGCCGGTGATGAGGCTCGCGCGTGAGGGGCTGCACTGCGGCGCCGGCGCGAAAGCCCGCTCGATGGTGAGGGCGCTCGTCGCGAAGCGGTCGATCGCAGGCGTCGGTGCGCCGCGACCATAGGGGCCCAGGTGCCTACCGAGGTCGTGACCATGCACGATCACGAATGATGGCGGGCGGCGGTCGGTCACGCGGGATCCCTCCGAGGGTGGCGGTGGCCGGGGCGATGCCCGGCCACCGCTGAACGTCGACGTCAGGAGGTGAGTGACGGCGGCGTGCGCCGCGCGCCGATCAGGGCTGGCCGGTCGGGAAGCCGGTGATGCTCTCGAGCTCGAGCTCGAGCAGGGCGAGGGCGGTCTCGGCGTCCTGGCGGCCGGTCAGGGCGTCGTGGACCGCGGTGTAGTAGGCGCGCGACACCGCGCCGTAGTCGGTGCCCGTGACGGTCGAGGGACGCGGCACGGCGCTCGCGAAGATGCCCTGCAGGCCGGCGAAGAAGGGGTTCCGTTCGAGCACCTCGGGATCGTCGTAGAGCGCCGCGATCGTGCCCGAGAACGAGCCCTCGACGGCGCGCAGCGTCTGCACCGGCAGCGAGGCGAGGTAGAGGGCGACCTTGGCGGCGGCCTCGGGATGCTGGCTGTAGGCCGAGACGCCGAAGCTCTGGCCACCGAGCGTGGCGGCGTTCGGTTCGCCGGGGGCGCCGGAGGGCAGGACCGTCACGTCGAACAGGCCGCGGATGACGCTGTCCTCGGCCTGGCCCAGGTTGTAGGCGTAGGGCCAGTTGCGCATGAAGACCGCGTTGCCGGCCTGGAACAGGTTGCGTGCGTCGTCCTCGACGAAGCCGGTCACGCCGACTGGCGAGATCGTGCCGACCCAGCGCGCGGCCATCTCGAGCACTTCGATGGCGGCGTCGTTGAAGACGGTGATGGTGCGATCGCTCTCGATGATCTCGCCGGCACCCGACGAGGCGAACCACTCGAGGGCGTTGCAGGTCAGGCCCTCGTAGGCGTTCCCTTGCCACACGAAACCCCACATGTCGGGGTTGCCGGCCGCGCGCTCGCCCTCCATGACGACGGTCGCCATCGACTCGAGTTCGGTCCAGGTGGCGGGCGGGCCGTCGAAGCCGTACTGCTCGAGCAGGTCGGTGCGGTAGTAGAGCATGCCGGCACCGATCTGGTAGGGAATGGCCACCAGGCGGCCGTCGAGCATGTTGTTGGCGATGCTGCCCGGGAAGAACTCGCCGACGACCGCGTCGGCACCGTACTGGAGCAGATCGACCAAGTGCTCTTCGAGGATGCCGGGCCAGATCACATCGATCTGGAGCACGTCGACGTCGGCAGAGCGCGCCTCGAAGAACTGCAAGTAGAGTCCGAGGCGATCGGTGCCTCCGCTCGGGGTCTCGAGCAGTTCGACGCGGATGTCGGGGTTGTCGGCCATGAACTGGTCGAGCGCCTGGCGGTGCAGCTGCAGTTCGGTGCCGACGGCCCCGACGGCCACCTGGACGGTGACGCTCTGGGCCACCGCGAGCGCCCCGGCGAGCATCACGGCGAGGGCGACGGGGAGGGTGGTGATGCGGGGCGAGAACCAGGACATGGCTGCCTCCTTCTCCCGGGTTGGCCGGTGCGGCGCGCGGCCCGGGACCGGTTTACCTTAATACCGTGATGTTAAGTTAATAGATCCGCACCGAGAACGCAAGGGGGACGTAGGATTCAGTTCGATCGGAGTCGCCGTGGCACGCGGAACCAACCTGGAACAGACCCGCGAGTTCAACCGCCGCGTGGTGCTCGACGTGCTGCGGCGCACGCCCTACGCCTCACGCACCGAGATCGCGCAACGCACCCGGCTGTCCCTGTCGGCGGTCTCGAGCCTCGTCGACACCTTGGTGCGCGACGGCTGGGTCGCCCCCCTGGGTCGCCGCGCCACCGCCCGCGGCCAACCGCCGATCGACTTCGCCCTCGCCGATCGCGGCGCCTTCGGCGTCGGGGTGGCGCTCGACCGCGACCACGCCGCCGCCACGCTGGTGGACCTCTCGGGCCGCGTGCTCGGGGAGCGCCACACCACGCTCGATGACCCGAGCACGGCCGAGGCGACCGCCTGCGTCGCCGACCTCGCCCACGCGCTGCTACAGGAGCTCCCGCCGACCGACCGGCGCCGGGTGACCGGGCTCGGCGTCGGCGTACCGGGCATCGTCGACGGTCTTGGACGGGTCTTGCGGATGGTGCGCCTGCCTGCTTGGGAGGGTCACGATCTGGTCGAGGCCTTCGGCCGCGCGACAGGGCTCGCGACCGTGGTGACCAACGACGCCATCGCGGCGGCCGTCGGCGAGTCCTCGTACGGCGCCGCTCGCGCGGCCGACACCTTCTTCTACGTGCTGTTCGCGCTCGGGCTGGGCAGCTCGCTGGTCATGCAGGGTCATCCCTACCGTGGCCTGTGGGGCGTCACCGGACGCCTCGGCCATATCCCGGTCGACAGCAGCGGTCCGATCTGTGCGGCCTGCGGCGGCCGCGGCTGCCTGTCGCTCTACGCCTCCGTCGAAGCCCTCGCCGACCGGCTGCGGGCCAGGGGAGCCGTTCCCGACGGCTCACTCGCGCGCCAACTCGCGGCCATCGCGACTCGCTTCGCGGCCGGTGAGCCCGTCGTCGACGCCTGGATCGACGACGCCGCACGCGCGCTCGCGCGCGGCCTGGTGGTGCTCGAGAACCTGCTCGACCCCGACGCCTTCGTGTTCGACGGTCGCATGCCGCGCGAGGTCCTCTCGGCATTGGTTCGGCGCACCGAGGAGCGTTATCTCGCCGAGCGCCGCACCCCCACCGGCGAACGACGGCTGCGCCTGCTCGTCGGCGAGCGCGGCCGCAACGCCGTCGCGTTCGGTGCCGCCACGGTGCCGCTCTACACGGCGACCGCGGCCGACCTCGCGCTGCTGCCGTGACGGCCCGCGCACGCGCCAAGCCCACGCCACGACCGTCGGCTCACGAACGCCACGGGAAGCCGACGGCCTTCCAACCGGTGCGCATGCTGCGCAGCAACTCGCGGGTCCGCCAGGAGTTGGCCTCCGGTACCCGCCGCAGCAGTACCCAAGTACACGCGCGCAGCACCCCCGAGAGCGTGAACAGCCAGGCATAGGCGACCCAGCCGGGACTCGCGCTCGTGAGCCCCTGGAAGCCGAGCAAGAGCGGGCCCGAGAGGACGCCGCCGAGGAAGCCGGCGAGGCCGGTCGCGAGGCTCGACACGGCGATGAACACCACGCGGTTCTGGCGCGGCGCCGAGACCAGCGCCAGGTTGAAGAACGCCGGTCCGATCGCGCCCCAGGCGACCGCGTCGAACACGGCCGAGAGCCAGATGAAGCCGATCCAGCCGGTCGCCCCGGCCAGGATCCAGGCGCCGGGGAGCGCGACCCCTGCGACGAACGTGCCGATCGCCAGCACCGGCTTGTTGCCGACGCGATCGGCCACGCGGCCCCAGGCGATCGTGGTGAAGATCGAGGTGCTCGCGGCGATGGTCGACCAGATGGCCACCTGCGTGAAGCTGAGGCGCAACTCGTCGAGGAAGTACGGGAACACGAACGGTGCCGCCAGGAAGACGACGAACAGCCAGTACACCGCGAAGGCCAGGTAGCGACGGAATCCCGGGTCGCGCAGCGGCACGCCGAGCACGTCGCGAAGGCGCAGTGCCTCGCGGGTGGTCGGGGGGTCGTACTGGCGGGTGTAGAGGTACACGCCCGCGAGTCCGGTGCCGACGGCGGCCACCAGCACGACCTGGAATGAGAGCGGCGCGGCCACGCGGTCGAGCCACCAGCCGGCGCCGAGGTTGGCGAGCATGCCGACCACGCCGGTGACGCCGGTGCGCAGGCCGAAGTAGCGACCGCGCTCGCGCTCCGGTACCACGTCCCCCATCCAGGCGGTCCAGAGGGTGCCGTTGCCCGCCAGGAAGAAGCTGGCCACCAGCACCAGGGCGACCAGGATGGCTGGCTGCAGCGCCTGCGGGAGCGGCAACGATGGCAACGCCGCGGCCAACAGCCAACTCCCACGCGATACCAGCGCCATCAGGACGGTCAGCAGCTTGCGGCGACCGAGCGTGGCGGCCAGGTACGCGGCGCCCGGTGACGCGATCTGGGCCAACAGCGGCACGGCCCCCACGAGGGCGATCTCGGAAGGCCGCGCCCCGGCGTGCAGCATGTAGCCGATCAGGACCGCGCCAGAAGTCCAGTTGAGGAAGACCTGGGTGAAGCTCCCCTCCACGACCGATAGCCGCATGGTGCGGCGCACCTGGTTCAGGACATCGTCCGGCAGCCAGTCGGCGCTCACCAGCGCTCCGGGCGGTACCTCGGACGGCATCTCGGCGCCCGCGGCCGGCGGGAGCGTCAGGGCCTCCGGGCTCAGTTCGTCGGGATCGAGGCGTGGACCTTCCGGGTCGGCCCGGTCGGCCGATGGCCCCGGCTCGGGATCGGGAGCGGCGGGAGGGGGAGCGGCCATGCGGTCGCGAGTCTACATCTGCGCCAGAGGGGAGATCGCCACGTGCGCGCGGGTCAACGGCGCGCGGACCCGCGCGTGCGTCCGATCGCAGCGTTGCCGGCCCTCTCGCCGGTCCTGATGGCGGCGTGCGCTGGGCGCCGCCGCGGCGTCGCGATCGTGGCCCGGGGTGCCGCCGATCTCGGCACCGGCGCGGGCCGCCAGGTGAGGAGCACCGCGCAGTTGCCGGCCTTGGGCTCGGGGTAGTAGTCCTCGATGATGCCGGCGGGTTCCAGACCACGGCGCATCTGCATCGTGACGGTCGGATCCTCGAGGACGCCTTCGATCACCTGCTCGCCGTAAGCGCGCGGGCTGAGCACGGCGGCATAGCGGTAGTACCCCATCAGCATCCCACCCGCGTACCAACCCTCGAGGTGCAACGCCTCGACCAACTCCAGGCGGGCTCGGTACAGGGCCGTACCGATGCCACGCCGCTGGTACGCAGGATGGACGGCGATCTCGACCCCGTAGAGCCACGTGCCTTGCGGGTCGTGGTTGGGGAGACCGTAGTCGCCGACGACCTCATGCCACGGGAGCGGCGTTGCGGTCGGTGGCCGTGCGGTCACCATCGTCGTGGCAGTGCCCACCACCAGCGCGCCATGGACCGCCGCCGATCCGCCGGCAGGGCTGACGGTCACGGCGACGAACTGCCCCTCGGGAAAGCGCGCCACCTGCGTCGTCAGCAGGGCCCGGTGTCGCTCCCTGCTGCTGGCGTCGGGCCGGTAGCCGTTGGCGAGGTAGATGGCGTCGGCGGCCCCGGCTGCGTGGTGCGGCCGTTTTGGAACGATCTCGAAGTCGAATGCGTCCGTTGCGTCAGTGTCATCCATGAGGTTGTTCGAACGACGCCCGTCACGTGCGAGCGCCGCGGCGCTGAGGGGACACCTCGGGACGGTCGGCTCGGGTCGACCAACGACCGAGCGGCTAGCTCCACGACCTTCGCGCGAGAGCCGGTGCGGCCGAGGCCCCGCAGGGCTCAGCGATCGGACTCACATTGCAGGGTTGTCTCGAAAGCGTCTCACGCTCCTTCTCTGCCCTTCGGTGCATGCATAGCACGCCGGTCCGAAGTCGCGAGAAGGGTGCACGACCATACTGAACACGCGCTCGGTCAGGGGGTCACACGGGGCGGCGCGAACGTCAGGAGGGCACCGAACACCGTGAGCAGCAGTCCGAGGGCCGTCAGCAGCGCCCCCAACAGCGCCTGCTGGGCCCCGGCGGGACCGCGCGCCCGCTGGGGTGTCGTCCTCGCGCGCGGCCTGAGGACGCGGTGCCGCGCTGCGAAGCGGATCACCAACACGAGCCCCGTGATCAGCATGCTCACGCCGAGGACGAGCAGCGCGATGTGGATGACGATCATGCGAACCTCCGGAACAGGCGCGACACGAGAAAGGCTGGTGCAGCACGTTGCTCCACCAGCCTGACACGATCGATCTGGTCAGGCGCCGAACCGCATCACCTTCATGTACTTCTCGAGCGCGCGCTGCGTCCGGGCCACGTCCTTGTCGGTCAAGCGGAAGTGCCCGTCAGCCATCGACTTCTCGATGGTCTCGTGCGCCTTCTCGAGCGTCTTGCGACCCTTGTCGGTCAGCAGGAGCCGGCGCTTGCGGCCGTCGTCGGAGCCGCGCTCGCGCTCGATCAAGCCGCGGCCGACGAGCCGGCTGATCACGTGCGAGACCGTAGGCGACGCCTGGTTCAGACGCGCGGCGATATCGGTCGGGTACTCGACGCCGACCGCGATGCTCTGCAAGACCGAAAGGTCCTGCATGGTGAGGCGCAACTCCTTCTCGAGCCACAAGTTGAGCAGCCGGTCGGTGTCGCGCGCGGACTGGAGGACGACGCGGAAGAGTTCGAGGAGGTCATCGGTTGTGGAAGTCTGTGCAGCCATCATGCTTCAACTCTACGTGTTCGGGCGCCCGTCAATGTGCATCCGGCAGACACTTGTACACAAAAGGACGCACACGTCCGCTTTACGCAACCTTTTCGTGCCTGGCGGGAGATCCGGATCTCGACCGGACCTTAGACAACGTGCCTCGAAAGCAAAGGATACAAACCGGGGCGGCGGCGCCCGGTCGGCTGGCAGCCAGTGGTGCACCCGGGTCAGGGCCGGGCAAGGGCCACGCGGGAGCACTCGCGGCGCCCCGTCAGCGCCGCTGCCTTGCTAGAATCGGAGCGAGTACCGCTGATCGCTCCTGCCTCGGTCGATACGCTGGAACCGCCGAATCCATGGAGACTCGCTATCTCGTCTTGCTCCATTTGAAGCGTCAGGGGTCTGGCAGCGTGCCCGACGTCGCGGCCGCCCTCGGGCGCTCGGCCAACACGGTTCGCCAGCACCTCCAGCGCCTCCTGGACGAAGGCGTGGTGCGCGCCGATGGCGTCGTACCGGGCCGGCGCAGCGGCCGAGCGGCGCGCCGTTACGTGCTGACGCAGGCGGCCGAGAGCACCCTCCCGAAACGCTTCCCGGAGCTACTGGTCGCCCTCGTGCCCGAGGCCGAGCGGCTCGGCGTCGTCGACGCGCTGCTCGACGGCGTCGTCCGCAGCGTGGCCGCCAGCGAGCGGCCGACACTGGTGGCGCTCGCGCCACGCATGCGGCTGCTGGCCCTGCTGCGGGCGATCGGCTACGACGACATGCTGCCGCTGCTGACGCTGGCTCCGGCCGCTTGGCGGTTGCTGACCCACGATTGCCCCTACCGCGAGGTCGGCTGCCGCGTCGAAGGCCTGTGCGACCTGCTGCCGCGGATCGTGACGCGCGCGACCGACCTCCAGGCCGAGCGGGTCAGCTGCCAGCGCGACGGCGACGACGCCTGTACCTTCGAGGGCTCGCTGACGCCGGGCTGAGCGCTGGCAGCAGCGGTTCGTTGCCCGCCGCGGCACCGCGAGCGGTAGCCTGCATCGATGCCGGAGCAGCGCTCACGCTTCGTCGAAGGAAGCCCGGTCTTCTACGGTTGGGTCGTGCTGGCGGTTGCCACGCTCGGCATGGTGATGACCACGCCGGGGCAGACACTCGGCGTGTCGGTCTTCCTGGACCCGATCCTGGCCGACCTCGGCGCCGACCGCGGCACGGTGTCCTTGCTCTACACGCTCGGCACCCTCGCCGGCGCGGTCGCGTTGCCGTTCGTGGGTCGGGCGCTCGATCGCTGGGGGCCGCGGATCATGGTCGTGGTGGTGTCGATCGGCCTGGCGCTGGCGTGTGCCTGGATGGCGAGCGTGCGCGACCTCGCCGGCCTGGCGATCGGCTTCGTGCTGATCCGGGGTCTGGGTCAGGGGGCGTTGGGGTTGGTCAGCCTCCACGCGATCACCATCTGGTTCGTGCAGCGCCGCGGCGTCGCGATCGGGCTCGCCGGTGTGGGCATGGCGGCAGCGACCGCGTTCTTCCCGCTGCTGATCGAGGGCCTCGTGAGCGCCTTGGGCTGGCGCGCGGCGTACGCCGTCCTCGGCGGCCTCGTGCTCGTCACGATCTTGCCGCTGGGTGCGCTCTTCTTCCGGCGCGATCCGGAGCGCTACGGGGTCACGCCCGACGCGCGCACCAGGCTCCCAGCGCCGCCGAAGGGGCGCGCCGAGGTGACCATGACGGCCGCGCAGGCCCGCCGCACCGTGGCGTTCTGGTACCTCGCCGCCTGCATCGCCACCATCAGCGCCCTCTCCACGGGGCTGGTGTTCCACCATTTCGACCTGATGAGCGTGCGTGGTATGGACCGCCTTGCCGCCGCAGGAGTGTTCGTGCCGCTGGCGTTCGTCAGTGCCGGTGCCAACCTGGGCACGGGGATGCTGATCGATCGCCTGGCACCACGCTTCGTCGTGAGCGCCATGCTGCTGGCCATGGCCGCCAGCTTGGTGGGCGCCACGCTGGTCCAGGACGCCACGCTGTGGCTCTACGGCGCGCTGCTGGGGCTCACGCAAGGCACGATGGGAGCGGTGAGCGGGACGGTGTTCGCCGCCTACTTCGGGCGTCGGGCCATCGGCGGCATCAAGGGGACCGCGTCGGCGCTGTCGGTCGCCGGGGCCTCTGCCGGACCGGTCCTGTTGGCCTGGGGCCAGGGGCTCGCCGACTCCTACGTGCCGGTGTTGCTCGTGGCCGCGCTGTGGCCGCTGGCGCTGGCCGTCGGGGCACTCTTCCTGCGCCGACCGAAGACCCCGCCGGGCATATGATCGGCGGGGTCTCTACAGACGCGGAGCGGGCGCTCGCCGCGCTCCACGGATGTTGGTGCGGTCGGACCAACGCGCTGGGCCCATCCCAGCGCTCCATCGTGTCGAACCCGTGGCCTCGGTGTCCGGGAAGCTCGAGCACTCCACGCTCCCCTAGACGGAGGTCCGACCGCGTGCACGCGTGACGGGGGCACCTTCTCGGCCCCGCGACCCTCGCAGGTGACCTAATCGGCGCGTCGTCCGCTATTCGTGCAGCTTCAGGGTAGCGGCGACCCGAGAGGGCCAGCAGGGACTTTTGTCCTAAGAGTGAACCCCGTCAGCGACGGTATGAACGGCGCCGGACCGGCCCCAGCGGCGCCCTGACGGCGCCGAGCGCCGCGGTGACCCGCTCGGGACGCAAGTGCTCAGGCGCGGTGACGGCGGCGGCGCGGTCGAGGCTGGCAGCGCGGGCACACGTGCGTGCCGCGCTGACCCAGCACGACCTTCTCGATGGTCGTGCCGCAGCGCGGACACGGCTCCCAGGCGTGGCCGTACACGGCCAAGCGCTCCAGGAACGATCCCACCTCGCCGTCGACCGTGCGGTAGTCGTGCAAGGTCGTACCCTGCAGCGCCACGCTCTCCTCGAGCACCGCGCCGATGGCCTGGTGCAGCGCTGCCACGCGGGCCCTGTCGAGCTGCCGCGCCGGCCGCTCCGGGTGGATGCCGGCGCGCCACAGCGCCTCGTCGGCATAGATGTTGCCCACGCCGGCCACCGCCCGCTGGGACAGCAGCAGCGTCTTGATGGCCATGGCGGAGCGCCGGAGCGCCCGCGCGAAGGCGGCGACGGTGAACTCGCTCGCCAGCGCGTCTGGACCCAAGGCCGCCAACGTCGGCAGGGTCCGGTAGTCACCGGAAGGCACCACCGTGAAGCGGCCGAAGCGGCGCACGTCCTGGAAGTACAGCGTGCTCGGCTCCGGACCGGCGAGGCGCACGCGGACACGCAGGTGCGCGTCAGGCGGCGTCCGTCGAACCACGCCGGTCATCCCGAGGTGGACGATCAGCTCGTCGCCCGGGCCCGGGGCGCCCGCCGCGGACCCGCTGCGGTCGGCCCGCGACAGTGGCAACAGCAAGAACTTGCCGCGGCGCAGCACAGCCTCGATGCGCTGGCCCGGCAGCCGCTCGAGCCCGGCGTACTTGGGTCCCGGCGGCGCCTCCACACGCTCCGCCGCGATCACCGTGCGACCGCATAGCCACGGCCCGAGCGCGCGCCGGACGGTCTCGACCTCAGGCAGTTCGGGGATAGCGGACCGTCCCTTCGTACAGGGCGCGCCCGACGATGGCGCCATCGAGGCCGAGCGCCTCGTAGATGTCGAGATCGGCGTCGCGCGCCACCCCGCCGCCTGCGACCAGCACGTGCGGGAAGGCGTCGCGCAGCGCCCGAAGCGGCTCCGGATCGACGCCCTGCAGGGTGCCGTCGCGGCCCACGTCCGTGAAGATCAGGTGGCGTACCCCCTGCTCGGCCATGCGCTCCGTCAACGTCAGCGCCTCGACCCTGGTGACGTCGGTCCAGCCCCGCACCGCCACCATGCCGTCACGCGCGTCCACCGACACTGCCACACGGTCGGCGCCGAACTCGGCCAACAGGGCGTCCACGAGTTCCGGCGTAGCGATCGCCGCGGTGCCCAGGACCACGCGATGCACGAGCGACAGCCAGGCCCGCGCCGTCTCCAGGTCGCGGACCCCCCCGCCGACCTCCACCCTCACGGCCTCGAGCGATTCGGCGGCGACACGGCGCGTGAGCGCCCGGATCACGTCGCGATTGTCGCCGCGGCCCAGCGCTGCGTCGAGGTCGACCACGTGCAAGTCGCGGGCGCCCAGGCGCACCCAATGGGCGGCGGCGTCGCAGGGGTCGTCGAAGTAGATCGTCTCGCGCGCCGGATCGCCCTCGACGAGGCGTACGGCGCGGCCTCCTTGGACGTCGACCGCCGGGTACACGGTGAAGCTCCGCGTCATGGGCTCGCTACCTCCTGATGCTGGTGGGCCTGGTCGACGAGCGCCAGGACCTCGTCATCATCCTTCACCTCGGCGAGGTCGCCGAACACCCGCAAGACACCGTTGCGCCGGACGAACACCGGCAACAGGTCGCGCGCGCCGAGGTCGGGCTCGGTTTCGGACCAGGCCCGCCGCGCAAGCGCGGCCGGCACGCTGGTCAGCAGGCTCTGGGGCACCCTCGCGGCCACGGCGTCCCAACGCGCGAAGTCGATCGGGGCGCCGAACAACGGTGCCGCGCCGATCGCGTCGAGCACGGCGTACAGGCCCTGATCGCTGTCGGGGCGCAGCACGGCGCGGACGGTCGGGACGAGGAAGGCCTCGCGCGCTCGCTGCGCCACCAGGACGTTGACCGCCGGGTTCGGCGTGACCGCGATCAGGGTACCGCACGCATCGACCCCTGCGCGCACCAGCGCCGCGGCATCGAGCGCGTCGCCCTGCACGGCGTCGAGCCCCTCGTCGCGGGCGCCGAGCACGTTACGGGCGTTGTGATCGATCAGCGTGACGGGCGAGACGGTTCGCAGTTGGTGCGCGAGTTCGCGCGCCAACGCGCCCGCCCCGACGATCACCACCGGCTTCTTCGACGGGTCGGAGCGGACGAGTTCACCTCGACGATCGAGCCAGTCGATACCGCGCTTGAGCGTGAACGGGACCAGCGCGGTGGTGGCGATGGCCATGAACACGAGGATCGAGAACACGCTCTGGTCGATGATCCCAGCCTGCAGACCGATGCCGGCGATGATGATCTCGACGGCGCCGCGACCGTTCATGCCGAAGCCGACGGTGAGGCCTTCACGCCAGCCGTAGCCGGTCGGGAGGTAGAACAGCGCGGTCCCCAGGACCTTCCCGAGCGTGGCGAGGACGATGACCGACACCAGGAAGAGGAGATCCTCGCGAAAGACGTCGAACGACACCGCGAAGCCCGCCGTGACGAAGAACACCGGCGCCAGGAATCCCAGCGAGACGTCCTTCACGACCCCGGTGATCTCATACGACAGCCGCTTGACGCGGATCGCTTCGCGCAGGAACAGGCCTGCGAGGAACGCGCCGAGGATGCCGTGCAACCCCGCGAGCTCCGCCAACTCGCTGAAGGTCAAGGCGACGAGCAAGGCCAGGGTCAGGTAGAACGTCCGCCCGCCAAAGCCCCTCGCCGTGAGCCAGGTGAAGACGCGCGGCACCACATGGATGCCGAGCACCCAGCAAGCCAAGAAGAAGCCGCCGATCTGCACGACCATCAGACCGATGCCGGCGAGCGATACCGCGCCGACCGCGATCACCGACAAGATGGCCGCGAACACGATCAGCGCCATGCTGTCGGAGATCAGCGCACCGGCCATCATCACGTGTGCCACGCGCGTATCGAGGATGCCGAGCTCGACGAGGATGCGCGACTTGGTGGCCAGCGACGTCACGCCCACCGCCATGCCGATGAACAGCGCCGCCCAGACGTCGCCGACGAGCGACATCGTCACCAGGTAGCCGAGGGCGAACGGCACCACGAACCCGCCCACGGCGGCCAGCAGGCCCGCGGTCGAGGCCCGGCCGAGGTCGCGCAGGTCGATCTCCATGCCGATGTACACCATCATCAGCAGGATCCCGAGTTCGGCGATCACCAACAGCGGCGGCCCCGCCTGCAGCCAGCCGAGGAGCGGTGGCCCGAGGAGGATGCCGGCGCCGATCTCGCCGAGCACGGCCGGATAGCCGAGTCGACCGACCACGTTCCCGGCGATCCAGGCGACCGCCAGCACGGCCAACAGGTTCAAGATGCTGAACTCCATCGAATCCTCTCGCTCGTACGCTGCGGCTCGCCGCAGCGAACCATGCCCCGGCGGACGCCGACGGCGTGGCCCGTGGCTACGCGGTGACGCGGCAGACAGCCGCGGCCGACGGCCTACGGCCGACGGCAGTCTATCGAGTCGGTTCCATCACCCGGCCACATCGACGATGCACTCGGGAACCCGAGCCGCCTCGCGGCGGCTGCGAAGGCTTGCCTCAGGCGAGGTCGAGGAAGCCCTCGAACCGGATCGTGGCGCGCTTGCGTTCGGGGCCAGCGGGTGCCGCCTCGATGGCCGCCTCGAGCAGATCGAGGTAGCGGCCCTCGAGCTCGGAGCGACGCGCCTCCACCCAGGGCCCCTCGAAATCCGCCAGGAACTCGCCGCCATATGCCTCGATGGCGGCCTCGATCGCATCCCGGCCCCCGTCCTGGGCGCGCTCGGCAGCGGCTTCGAAGGCGCTGACGTCCCAGCGCGCGGGCAGGTCGAGCTCGAGCCAGACGTGATCGTCGGCGACCCCAGCGCGACCGTGCTCGCCGAGGGTCTTGCGCAGACGGCTCACGAGCACGTGCAGGTGGTTGTCGGCGCTGACGCCCGACCAGAGACCGTGCCGGACGGCGTTGACCGAGGCGCGACCACGGTGGTCGAGGAGGAAGGTCAGCAGCGTCACCACCTTGCGCGCCTCCCAGGTCAGCCGCTTGTTGCCGACAGCGAGCGCCAGGCCGCCGAGGCTGGTGATGTCGAAGCTCGCCGCCGCCGGGTCGGTGAGCGTCTCCAGGCGGGCCAAGCGGATCGCCACGGCTTGGCGCAGCTCGGCGGGCGTGAAGGGCTTCGTGAGGTAGTCGTCGGCGCCTTGCACCATGCCGCGCCGTAACGAGCCACGGTCGTCCATCGCGGTGAGGTACACGAACGGCACGCCGCGTAGCGGCGCCATGCGGCGCACCTCGGCGTGCAGTTCGAAGCCGTCCATACCGGGCATCTGGATGTCGGAGATGATGAGCCGCGGTCGCACGCCGGCGGCGAAGGCCTTCAGGGCAACCTGCGGCCGCTCGAAGGTGCGCACGTCGTACGCGGTCAGCACGCGCGCGACGAGCGTCCGCACGGCCTCGTCGTCGTCGACCACCGCGATCAGCGGGCGCTGCTCGGGGTCGGGCGCGGCTTCGTTCGCTCCACGTTCGCTGGGCATCGGCTCATGCTAGGCGCTCGCCGTCGCCGACGGCATGAAACGGCTCACGTCGGCGGCCGCGGGTGGACGCCGCGAGAACGATCCCACGCCGGGCGAGCAGGTGCTCCCGACCAGGGCACGCGGGCGGCCACGCGTCCGTGCCGGCTTGACACGCCTGGGCCGCGACCTATACTTTGACGGGATGGCCTCGCGCAGGGACGCCACGTTGAACCTGAGCGCGCTGCTTCGTCGTTCGCCCGGCGCGGACGACGACGTGAGCGCCGACGGGGAGCTGACGCCCGACGACGCCGCGCGCGAAGCCCACGACCTCGAGCTCGAGGGACCGTTGCGGTGGTCGCTCCACGTGATCAACGCCGGTGGAGATGACGACTTCGTGGTCACCGGCGAGGTGCACGGTAGCGCGCTGCTCGAGTGTCGGCGCTGCCTGACGCAGGTCGCCACGCCCGTCGCCACGAGCTTCGTGTACCCGATGCGATACCGCGCCGGCGACGCCACCGAGGTGCGCGTGACGGACGACGAGGCCGACGAGGACGTGCTCGAGTTCGCCCAGCCGCGGGTCGACTTTGCGCCGTTGCTCGTGCAGGTGTTCGCCATCGACCTCCCTCTCACCGTGCTCTGCCGCGAAGACTGCCGGGGGCTCTCGGTCGACGGTGTGAACCTCAACGAGCACCCCGACCACGTCCCCGACGAGCGCGCGAGCGCGAAGGCGTCGCCCTTCGACGCCCTCAAGGACATCGACCTCTGACGACCGCGGGCGCTCGATGGACGCCCCTGCAAGGAGACAGCAGCCATGGCCAAGCATCCCGTTCCCAAGAAGCGCACCTCGCGAGCCCGCCGCGACGCGCGCCGCTCGCACCATGCGCTCTCGGCGCCCACGCTGGTGGTGTGCGCCGAGTGCAAGACGTTGAAGCCTCCGCACCGGGTCTGCCCGGAGTGCGGTACCTACGACGGCAAGCAGGTCATCGACGCCTGAACGCAACTTGACGACCCGGAGCCGCGCGCACACCGTGCGGTAGGCTCGGGCTGCCCACGTCGGGGCGGCTCGAGCCGTTCCACGTCGCCGCGGCGCGGTTGGCGCGGCAGCCGAGCAGTCCTCGGGGCACCACCACGCCATTCGACCCGGACGAGGGAGGATCGTTGATCGTGAACGACGCAGTGCGAGCCGGGATCACCGCGCTCGGGGTGTACGCGCCCCCGAAGGTGGTCAGCAACGCCGACCTCGAGCAGATCATGGACACGTCCGACGAGTGGATCACCAGCCGCACCGGCATCCGCCGGCGCCACGTGGCCGCCGACGACGAGTTCACCAGCGACCTCGCCTTCCGTGCGGTGGAGGATCTGCTGCGGCGACACGGCGACCACGCCCTCAACGGCGTCGACATGGTCATCGTGGCGACGAACACGCCGGACGCGCTCTTCCCCGCCACCGCGGCGTTGGTGCAGGAGCGTTTCAAGCTGCGCGCGGGGGCCTTCGACCTGCTCGCAGCATGTCCCGGCTGGATCTACGCCATCGGCGCCGCCAAGGCGTTCGTCGAGTCCGGACAGTGTCGCAAGGTGCTGGCGATCGGGGCCGAGGCCCTCACCAAGGTGGTCGACTGGGACGACCGCAGCACCGCCGTGCTGTTCGGCGACGGCGCCGGCGCCACCGTTGTCGAGCGGGTCCCGGAGCCGTACGGCATCAAGTCGATGGTGCTCGGCGCAGACGGTGGCGGTGCGCACCACCTGCACATGCGGTCCGTGGGCCGCTGCCTCCCGAACGGCACGCCCTTGGGGAAGTACATGGCCATGAACGGCCGCGAGGTGTTCAAGTTCGCGGTGCGGGTGATGGACACCGCCACCGTGCAGGCGGTGGCCGAGGCGGGCCTCGTCCCCGACGACATCAGCCTGTTCGTGCCGCACCAGGCCAACCTGCGCATCATCGACGCCGCCCGCGAGCGTCTCCGGCTCCCGCCCGAGCGGGTGGTGGTCACGGTCGACGAGTACGGCAACAACTCCACCGCCAGCATCCCGCTGGCCATCGCGCACGCGCTCGACGCCGGGCGCGTGGACGCCGGTGACAACCTGCTGGTGGTCAGCTTCGGGGCGGGCCTCACCTGGGCCGCAGCGGTCATCACCTGGGGACCGTGGGCCGAGGCGCGCCGTGCCTGAGGATCCGACGACGGTGCCGGCGCGTCATGCCGCCGCCGGCTCGCCGCTCGCGGCGCTGTTCCCCGGACAGGGCTCGCAGGTGCTCGGCATGGGGCATGCGCTGTTCGAGGCGTCGCCGGCGGCCCGCGCGGTGCTCGACGAGGCCGAGGCGACGCTGCCGGGATTGCTCTCGCTGATGTGGGAGGGTCCGGCCGAGACATTGCAGCTGACCGCGAACCAGCAACCGGCGCTGCTGACGGTCAGCACGGCCGCCGTCGCTGCTTGGCGCGAGGCGAACGGTGCCAGCATCACGCACGCGGCCGGCCACAGCCTCGGCGAGTACAGCGCGCTCGTGACCGCCGGCAGTCTGACGCTCGCCGATGCCCTGCGGCTGGTGCGAGCGCGCGGTGAGGCCATGCAGCGCGCGGTACCCGAGGGCCAGGGAGCGATGGCGGCAGTGCTCAAGACCGACGCCGAGCACGTGGCCCGAGTCCTGGCGAGCATCGACGGTGTGGTCGAGATCGCCAACCGCAACAGCCCGCAGCAGACCGTCATCTCCGGCGCGGCCGAGGCGGTGGCCGCAGCCGTCGAGCGCCTCAGGGCCGAGGGCGCCCGCGCCGTGCCGCTCAAGGTGAGCGCGCCCTTCCACTGCTCGCTGATGGCGAGCGCGGCTGCGGAGCTCGCCCCGCTGCTCGCCACCACCGCGTTCGCGCCGCCGATGCTGAGCGTGATCGCCAACGTCAGCGCCGACGTGATCCGTACGGGCGACGAGGCCCGCGCCCTGCTCGAGCGCCAGGTGACCGGACCGGTGCGCTGGCTGGAGACGCTCGAGCGTCTCTACACGGCGGGCGTGCGTCGTTTCGTCGAGTTCGGCAGCGGCACCGTGCTCACGGCCTTGGTGGAACGGACGCTCGAGGACGTCACGGCACTGGCCGTGAACGACCCGGCGAGTCTCCGTAGCGCTCATGCCGCCCTGACCCACGCTTCGGTGCCGGGAGAGGACCGACGATGACGGACGACACTCGGCGCCGCGTGGCGCTGGTGACAGGATCGAGCCGTGGACTCGGCCGCGCGATCGCCGTGCGCTTGGCCCGGGACGGCTGCGACGTGGCCGTGCATTTCGTCGCTTCGGCGGCTCCGGCCGAGGCCGCCGTGGCCGAGGCCCACCTCATCGGCTCGGGCGCGGGCGTCCGCGCTGCGGCGTTCCAGGCCGACGTGTCGGACGAGGCCGCCTGCCAGGCGCTGGTGAAGGCCGTGGTGGCCGAGTTCGGCGCCATCGACGTGCTCGTGAACAACGCCGGCATCACCCGCGACACGCTCGCGTTGCGCATGAAGGCCGGCGACTGGGACGCGGTCCTGGCGACGAACCTGACGAGCGCCTTCCACCTGTCCAAGGCGGCGCTGCGAGGCATGTTGCGCTCCGAGTGGGGCCGGATCGTCAACGTGGCGTCGGTCGTGGGCCTGATGGGCAACGTCGGCCAGGCCAACTACGTCGCCGCCAAGGCAGGGCTGATCGGGCTCACCAAGGCGCTCGCTCGCGAGTACGCCGGCAAGGGCGTGACCGTCAACGCCGTCGCGCCCGGCTTCATCGAGTCCGACATGACCGCCGGACTCCCCGAGCAGCTCAAGCTCAGCTACCTGGAGCGCATCCCGGTCGGCCGCCTCGGGCGTCCCGAAGAGGTCGCCGCGGCCGTGGCATACCTGGTATCCGAAGACGCGGGCTACGTCAACGGTCAGACGCTCGTGGTCGACGGCGGCATGGTGATGCCCTGAGCGGCGGCGCACGATGGCTGGTCCGGCGCCGGGCACTGGCCCGCAGGGTCGCTTGACCGTGGCTTGACGCGCCGGCAACGAAGGCTCAACACGCGAACGCGATGATGCCACTGGGGTGACGGCCGTCCAGGGCCCGGGTCGCGCGCCACAGCGCTCGGTCCCGGCCCGCGGCCGCTGGCCCCCCAGCCACGTCACGCACGCCACACACCAGCTCCGAGGAGACCACCGATGATCACGGCACTTCGTTCACTCTCGCTCGTCTCGTTGCTCGCCCTGCTCGCGATCGGGATCGGCCAGGGGGGTCACGGGCACGGACCCGGCGGCGCCGGCTCGATGCCGATGGCCATGGGCGCGGCACCGAGCGACGAGCTCGGCTTCCTGCAGCACATGATCCCGCACCATCGCGAAGCGGTGGCGAGCGCCGAACAGCTGCTCGAGCGCACCGAGAGGCCCGAACTCCAAGCTCTGCTGCGCGACATCATCGACTCCCAGACCGCGGAGATCGAGCTGATGCGCGGCTGGATCGACGCCTGGTACCCCGCTGCCGACGCCGAGGCGCCCTACGAACCGATGATGCGTGACCTCGCTGACGCCCCGGTCGAGGAGCAGGAGCGGGCCTTCCTCGAGGACATGCTGAGGCACCACATGATGGCGGTGCGCGACGCGCAGATGCTGCTGAACCGCGGCCTCGCCGAGCACGCCGAGGTGGCCGCCTTGGCCCGCAGCATCGTGACCGAGCAGCGGCGTGAGATGCAGGTCATGCGCGACGCCCTCGAGGCTTGGTTCGACGGCGGCGCGCACGAGATGATGCGCGACCGACCCGGCATGCACGG
>SLRS01000003.1 GCA_007130855.1 Trueperaceae bacterium
CGGTGGCTTCGGCAGCCTCCCGCTGCTGGCGCCGCTGGCGAACGTGCTGGCCGTGCCGCTGGCCTCGGCCTTGGTGCCGCTCGGCGCGCTGGCCGGGCTCGCCGGCCTCGTCCACCCGACGCTCGCGCGGGCGGTGAACGGGCTGACGGGCCCTCTGGCGGAGGCGCTCCTGGCGGTCGCGGCGCTCGCCGCCCGGGCGCCCGCGTTGCCCTGGGGCGAGGTGCGACCCGAGGGCCACGTGCTGCTGGCCTGCGCGCTGGTGGCGCTGGCACTGGCCGTGCGGCGCGCGCTGCGTTGGCGTTCGGCGCTGCTGGTGGTGATCTGCGCCGCCGCCGTGGCGTGGCTGCTGCCCGACGCGCACGGCGTCCCCGAGTTGGTGGTGCTCGACGTCGGTCAGGGCGACGCCGTGGTGCTGCGCTTGGGCGGCGGCGCAGCGGTGCTGGTCGACGGCGGCGGCGTCACCTTCGGCGGGGTGGACATGGGCGCCCGGGTGGTGGTGCCCGCCTTGCGCGCGCTGGGCATCTGGCGGCTGCCGCTCGTCGTGGCGACCCACGCCGACCTCGACCACATGGGAGGCCTGTCGGCGGTGCTCGAGGCGTTCCCCGTGGGCGAGTTGTGGATCGGCCATGCCGAGCCCGAGCGGCCCGTGTGGCAGGCGTTGGAGCGCGTCGCGAGGCGGCGCGGCGTGAACGTGCGCGAAGTCCGGCGCGGCGAGAGCGCCCAGCTGGGTGAGCTGCTGCTCGACGTGCTCCACCCAACCGCCGCACCGATCGGCGAGGGCAACGCCGACAGCGTGGCGCTGTTGGTGCGCTATCGCAACGCCCCCTGGGCAGCCTTGCTCGGCGACGTGCCGGCCGCCGTCGAGGCTGACCTGCCGCTGCCACCGACGCCGGTCCTGCTGGTGCCGCACCACGGCTCGAACACCTCCACCAGCGCGGCCCTGCTGCTCGCGGCAAGCCCCGCGTTGGCGTTGGTCTCCGTCGGCACCAACCGCTACGGCCATCCGTCCGCCCACGTGGTGGACCGCTTGGCGCTCGCGGGCGTGCCGCTGCTCGCGACGAGCGACCACGGCGCGCTGCGATTGCGTCCTGGCCGAGTCTGCGCCTGGACCGAGATCTCGCGTCCTGGAGCGCCTGCGCCGGGGACATGCTAGCCTGAGCACGGTGTTCGAACTCGTGCGGGTGCTGTCGCAACAAGGGTTGGTGCGCGTCGAGTTGGCGAAGTGGCGCGGTCGGCTCGTGGTCGTGAAGCGCCTCTCCGGTTTCTCGCCCGAGGCCGCCCGCCGCCTCGAGCGCGAGGCCGACGTGGTGCGCAAGCTCGATCACGAGAACGTGGTCCCCTTGCTCGCCACCATCGAGGGCGCGCTGGTGTACGCCTACGTCCCGGGCGTGAACCTCGCCGAGGCCCTGGCGACCGGTCCGCTACCGCTGCCGCGCGCGCTCAAAGTGGTGCGCGACGTGCTGCGTGCGCTCGAGCACGCCCATGTCAACGGCGTGATCCACTGCGACGTCAAGCCCTCCAACGTGCTCATCCGAGGCGAACGCGCACTGCTGACCGATTTCGGCTTCGCCAAGGACCTGGCGCTCACCGCGATCACCGGCGACCAGCAGCTGCTGGGCACGCCCAACTACATGGCCCCCGAGCAGTTCCACGGCATCCGCACCGATCATCGCTCGGATCTCTACGGCGTGGGTGCCCTGCTCTATCACGCCCTCACCGGGGACGCGCCCTACGGCAGTCAGGTGCTGCGCTTCCTGACGGGCGACGATCGCGTGGCGTTGGCGCCGCTGCCGGCCGAGATCGCCTGGCTGGCCCCGTTCCTCGCGCGCGCGTTGGCGCGCGAGCCCGGACGCCGCTTCTCGCACGCCGCCGCCATGCTCGACGCCTTGCAGGCCGTGCCCTCGGGCGCCTGAGTCGATCATGATCCACGTCTTCAGCGGCGATCCCTTCCTGGCCGGGCGAGCCTTCGCGGACGCCGCGCGCGCGCTGTCGGCCGAGCACGGTGGCAGTGTGGTGCGTCTGGCCGAGGGCCTCGACGCCGGCAGCGTCGGCGAGGCGCTCGACCAGGGCGGGCTGTTCGGCCGACCGCTGCTGGCGCTCGATCTGGACGCCGCCTTCACGGGCGCTGGTAGCACCGCGACGAGCGCGCGCAACGCCGTGATCGCGCGCCTCGAGGCGGCCCCCCCCGATGCCCTGGTGATCGTGCTGGACACCGCCGCGACGACCGCCCGCCAGCGCCGCTGGCGCGCGCTGGGCACGCTCGAGCAGCTGAGCACCCCGCGCTACGGCAAGCTGGTGGCCTGGGTGCGATCCGAGCTCGAGGGCGCAGGCATCCGCACCAGCGGCGATGTGGCCGCGACGCTGGTCGACCTCTTCGGCGACGACCTCCCGGGCATCGCCGCCGAGCTCGCGAAGTTGCGTGTGCTCGACGAGGCCCTCACACCGGAGCGCGTCACCGCCTTGGCCCACCGGCCCGCCGCGCGCAACGCCTTCCAGCTGATCGACGCGGTGATGGCCGGCGACGCTGCCCTCGCCTTCGCGACGCTCGAGGCGCTGCTGCAGAGTGGCGAGGCCCCGGTCAGGATCATGGCTGCCCTCACCTGGCAGGTCGATCTGGTGGCGGGTTGTGTCGGCCTGCGCGATCTCGACCCCGACGTCGACCAGGCGCGCGCCGGCGCAGCGCTCAAGGCCAGTGCCTACCCGGCCGGCAAGGCGCTCGCGATCGCGAAGCGCCTCGACGAGGCCGCGTTGACGGCGCTGATCGACACCGTGGTCGCTGCCGACAGCGCCATGAAGCGCGGCGCCGACCCGGTCTGGAGGCTCCAGGCCTGCGTGCTGCGGGCGGCGCGCCTGATGGCCGGCGGGCGCACGAAGCGGCCGGGCGCCACGGCGCACGGGCGCGACGGGTGAGCGAACCGGAGCCGGGCCTGGTCGAGCGCCTGCTGCGCTTCGACGACCGGGCGCTGGGCCGCTCGATCAGCGCCATCGAGGCGGGTGATCCGCAGGCGCTGGCCACCTTGCGGGGGTTGCGCGCGCGCGGCGGGAGCGCTCGCGTGGTCGGCGTCACGGGCACCCCCGGATCGGGCAAGAGCACGCTGGTCGACGCCCTGGTGGCGGTGATGCGCGCCCAGGGAGCGCGGGTGGCGGTCGTGGCCATCGACCCGAGCAGCCCCTACAGCGGCGGCGCGATCCTCGGTGACCGCATCCGCATGGCGCGCTGGTACGCCGATCCGCACGTCTTCGTGCGCTCGATGGCGACGCGCGGGCACCTCGGCGGGCTGGCGGCGGCGGCCCTCCAGGTGGTGGCACTGCTCGACGCCGTCGGCTTCGACCGGATCCTGGTGGAGACCGTCGGGGTCGGCCAGTCCGAGGTGGAGGTGGCGCGCGCGGCGGACACGACCGTCGTCGTGCTGACACCAGGTCAGGGCGATGGCGTGCAGGCGGTGAAGGCCGGGCTGCTGGAGATCGCCGACGTGTTCGTCGTCAACAAGGCCGATCAGCCCGGCGCCGAGCGCCTCGTCAACGACCTGCGCGGCGCCATCGGGCTCGCCGAGGCGCCCCCGGCGGGGGCCTGGATCCCGCCGGTGCTCGCCACCGTGGCTTCGCGCGGCGAGGGGGTGGCGGTGCTCGGCGGCGCCATCGCCCGCCATCACGCGCACCTCGTGGCCCGCGGCGGTATGCCCGAGGTGCGGCGCGAGCGCGTGCGGGCGGAGGTGCGAGCGCTGCTGACCGAGGCCGCGCGACGCGCCCTCGCCGACATCCCAGACGCGGCGCTCGATGCGTTGGTCGCCGGCGAGCGCGATGCCGACACGATCGTGGCGGCGCTGCTGAGGCGCGCAGGGGAGGCCACGGCGTAGACTGGGCCCATGGTGCGCGCCGTCTACCCCGGCAGCTTCGATCCCTTGCACAACGGGCACGTCGACGTGATCCGGCGTGCGAGCCGGCTCTTCGATCACCTGACCGTGGCCGTGGTCCACAACCCGCTCAAGGACACCGGGCTGTTCACGGTCGGGGAGCGCGTGGCGATCGTGCGCGAGACCGTAGCCGGCATGCCGGACGTCGACGTGACGGCGTTCGAGGGGTTGCTGGTGGGGTTCATGCGCAAGGCCGGCGCCACCGTGATCGTCAAGGGGCTGCGAGCCATCTCGGACTTCGAGTACGAGCTCCAGATGGCGCACCTGAACCGGCAGATGAACCGCGAGGTGGAGACGCTCTTCGTCATGACCGCCACGCGCTGGTCGTACGTGTCGAGCACGCGCGTGCGCGAGATCGCCGGGCTCGGCGCCGACGTCACCAAGCTGGTGCCGCCCGCGACGCTGCGGCGCCTGCGCCGGCGCTTCGGCGGCGCCGATCCGTTGGAGCCGGCCACGACGCCCTGACGAGCGCCACGCCCGTATACTCGCGGGCGCACGCGGGGGCATCGCCGGCCGCTTGCGCGAGAGGATCACATGGCACATCTCCTACGGGGCCTCGCGGCGAATGGCAGCATTCGCGTCGTCGCTGCCGACACCACCGATCTCGTTGCTGAAGCCCTGCAGCGTCACGGCACCAGCCTCACGGCCGGCGCGGCGCTCGGTCGCACGCTCACGGGTGCGCTGCTCCTGAGTCACGTGCTGCTCGAGAACCAGCGCGATCGGGTCACCCTCCGACTCGACGGGGGCGGTCCGCTCGGCGGCGTCATCGCCGACGCCGGCCTCGACGGCAGCGTGCGCGGTTACGTCCGGCAGCCGCTCACGGAGCTTCCCCCACGCCACGACGGCAAGCTCGACGTCGGCGGTGCCGTCGGGCGCGATGGCGAGATCGAGGTGATCCGCTCCCATGCCCCCTACGGCGACCCCTACGCCTCGAGCGTGCGGCTGCACTCGGGTGAGATCGCCGAGGACCTGTCGGGGTTCCTGTACGCGTCGGAGCAGATCCCGTCGGCGGTGCTGCTCGGGGTCGCCTTCGAGCCCGGCCGCGAGGCGCGTGTGCGGGCCGCCGGCGGCGTGGTCCTGCAGGCCCTGCCTGGCGCCGAGAGCGGTGTCCTGACGCTGCTCGAGGCGAACGTGCGGGCGTTCGGGCAGTTCACCGAACGCTTGGCGGCCACATCGCTGCTGCAGGCGATGGAGGAGCTCACCTGGGGCCTCGAGCTGGAGGTCCTCACCCGCGACGCGCTGCCGCTGGCATTCCGCTGCCGCTGCAGCGAGGACAAGGCGCTCGAGGCGCTGGCCTACTTCAGCCCCGGCGAGCGCGAGCAGATGATCCGCGAGGAGGGCGGCGCCGAGGTGGTGTGCCATTGGTGCGGCGAGGCGCGCTGGCTCGAGCCCGAGCGGATCCGCGCCCTGACCCGGCCCGAGCTGCGTTGCCCCGAGTGCGAGGCCCTGTGGTACCGCGAAGGCGTCACCAGCATGGTCCGTGACGGCGAGCGCTGTGCCTGCGGGCGCCCGGTCGAGCTGCCTGCGTGAGCGCCGGGACCGCCGTCGCGCTCGGCATCCTGGTCGTGCTGTGGGCATCGGCGTTCCCAGCCATCAAGCTGGGCCTCGAGGGGTTCTCGCCCGGCCACTTGACGCTGGCGCGGCACCTGGTGTCGTCGGCCCTGTTCGTCCCGCTGCTGCTGGTGTTCCGGGCGCGGGCGCTGCCGCACCTGGCCGACGTGCCGGCGCTCCTGGGTCTCGGAGTGCTCGGCATCACCGTCTACCACCTGGCGCTCAACGTCGGCCAGTTGCAGGTCTCGGCGGGGGCGACGAGCCTGATCATCGCGACTGCCCCGGCACTCACGGCGGTGATCGCCTGGTTCGTGGCGCGCGACGCCCTGGGTCGGCTCGGCTGGCTCGGCACCGGCTTGGGCTTGGTCGGCGTGGCCCTGATCGTGCTCGGGGACAGCGATCGGACGCTGGCTCCGAGCCTGGGACCGTATGCCCTCTTGGTCCTGCTGGCGGCCTTCGCGACCGCTTGGTTCGCGGTGCTGCAGCGCCCGCTGCTGCGGCGCTACCGACCGCTCGAGTTCACCGCCTACGTCACCTGGGCCGGCACGCTCCCGATGCTGGCGTTCCTCCCTGGTTTCGCGGGTGCGCTCGCGAGCGCCGGCCGATTGCCGCTGCTGGCGACGATGCACCTCGGGGTGTTCCCCTCGGCGATCGCCTACACCCTGTTCGCGCTCGCCCTGTCGCGCGAGCCCGCGACCGTGGTGACCGCCTGGCTCTACCTGATCCCGGGCTTCGCGCTGCTGTTCTCGTGGTGGTGGCTCGGCGAGGTCCCCGGCGCCCTCACGCTGGCAGGTGGCGTGGTGGTGGTCGGGGGCGTGGTACTGGTGAACGTATCGAAACGCCGGGTGAGCGCGGCGCTCAGGGCGGCGGCTCACTGACCTCGGCGACCGCGTCTTCGGGCGCCCGCTTGCGCTCGCCGATGCGGTGCTCGACCCCCCGACGGAGCCGCGCGATGTTCTCGCGATGGCTGAAGTAGGCGATGAGCGCGATGACGAACGCCGTGGTCAAGCGTGGTGCCGCGGCGATCACGTTGGGCTCGGCGTCGAGCCGTGCGAGCAGCATCAACGGTCCGGCGGTGACGGCGATCAGCGATGCCAACGACACGAAGCGCGACAGCATCAGCGTGATGGCGAAGAGCACGACTGCCAGCAGCGTGACGAACGGGTCGATCACCAGGAACACGCCAAAGCTCGTGGCGATCCCCTTGCCGCCCTTGAAGCCGAGGAAGATGTTGAAGGTGTTGCCCAGGACGGTGGCGATCGCGGTGGCGCTGACGATCCAGGGATCGAGGCCCAGGAGGGCCGGAAGCCCCACCGCCAAGACGCCCTTGAGCGGGTCGACCAAGATCACCACCAGGGCCGCGAACGGCCCGACCGAGCGCAGCACGTTCGTGGCGCCGATGTTGCCACTGCCGCTGCGGCGGATGTCGACGCCCTTGATACGCGCCACGAGGAGCCCGGTCGGGACGGTCCCGAGGAGGTACCCCAACGTGATGAAGGCGGTCATGATCAGGTTCTCGAGTTCGAACACGACGACTCCAGGCGGCGGTGAGGTGCGCTCGCAGCCTTCGCATCATAGCCAGGCGCTCGCTGTGAAACGCTCGTGCTGCGTTGCGCCGCGACCTGAGGGGCCAGCGGCACGCGCGCGGCGCCGCCCCGCGCGCTGCCGGCGGCACCGCTGCCGCGGGCGCGAGGCGATAGGCTGCGAAGCGTGACCCAGGACGTGTTCCTCCTCCTCGGCGTGGCGCTGCTGGGCGTGTACGCCTTCGGCTGGACCCGGCGCTTGAGCGAGCCGTGGAGCGAGCTGCCGCTCAAGACGCTCGCCGCCGCGGCGCTGGCGGGGGTGGTGGTGATCGCGGAGTTGACCGGCAGTTCGCCGGGCGAGAGGGTCCGCACGGTGGCCCTGCTGCTGTCCACGCCGTTCGTGGCGGCACCGATGCTGGTCGTGGCGGCGGCGCGCCTGCGCCGTTACCGGCTCGCTGACTTCGTCACCGTGACGCTGTACTGGAGCGAGGCGGGCCGCGACGCGATCCGCCGCCTCGTGGTGCAGGCGGCCCTGCAACAGGGCGACGCCGACGCGGCGCTGGCGCGCCTGCCGGCCCGCGAGGACGCCGCCATGCGAGCCCAGGCGCTCGCGGCCAAGGGCGACTGGGAGGGGGTGCTGGCGTTGCCGGAGGCGGCGGCGCCTTCAGCCGCGCCCTCGCTGGTCGGTGAACCGGGCTTCCTGGCCGACGGTGCGCGGGTCCAGGCGCTGCTGGCGCTGGGCCGCATCGACGAGGCGGACGCGCTGGCCGGCGCGATGCGGGCGCGCTTCGAGCGCGGCCCGCAGGGGCCGATCGGCTACCGCAGCATGATGCTGGCCGAGCTGCGGGTTGACGCCGAGCGCGGCAACGTCCGCAAGGTGCGCGAGACCCTGCGCGAGCCGCTGGTGGGCGTGCCGCCCGATGAGTTGTACGGACTGATCGCCCGGGCCGCCGAACGCGCCGGCGACCGCGCGGCTGCCACGCGCATCTACCAGGAGGCGGCGCGCGCGGCTCCCGAAGGGCGGCGGGAGCGCTACGCACGGCGTCTCGAGGCGTGGGGGGAGAGCGTGCCGCCACCGCTGCGGGGGCGCCGTCGCGCGCGGGCTACGCCGATCCTGGCCGGCGTGCTCGCGCTCGCCTACCTGGGCCAGGCGCTCTTCGACATGACGGTCGGCGCCTTCGTGGTCGGCAACGTGCCGATGCAGGCCAGCTCGCTGGTCGCCGCGTTCGGCCTGGGCCTCCCCGGCTTCCCCTTCGCCGACGCCTGGTGGCGCTACCTGTCGTACGCCTTCGTGCACGGCGGCATCGTCCACATCGGCTTCAACCTGTGGGTGCTCTACGACCTGGGGCGCGTCTTCGAAGCGCGCCGCGGCTGGGGCGACCTGTTGGCCGCCTTCGCGCTGGGGACCGCCATGGGTGCGTACCTGACGAGCGTGGCGCAGGCCGGCGACACGCTCTTGCTGGTCGGCGCCTCGGGCGGCGTGCTGGGCGTCGCGGGCGCGCTCCTGGCCGACGTGTTGCGCAGTCGCGAAGCGCACGACCGCGCCCTGACGCGCTCGTTGCTGCAGTGGATGGCGCTGATCACGCTGCTGTCGGTCGCCATCCCCAACGTGTCGCTCTGGGGGCACGTCGGCGGCGTGATCGGCGGGATGCTGTGGGGCTTCGCGCGCCAAGGCCTGCCGCCGGGGCGCCGCATCAGCGAGATCGCCGGCATGGTGGCGATCGGCGCGTTGGCGGTCACGGTGACCCAGATCCTGTCGCTGGCGTTCTCGCTGCTCTAGCGCCGCGACCGCAGGGCAACGCTGTCGTTCGGGATCACTCGTAGCGCAGCGCCTCGATCGGGCTCAGCGCTGCGGCGCGCCGGGCGGGCCATACCCCGAACACCACACCCGTGGCCACCGACACCCCGAGCGCCAAGGCGATGACCCAGGGGTTCAGCACGAACACGTCGAGGAACGGCACCGCCGCCACCACCGTCCACAGCGCTGCCACCGACAACGCCACCCCGAGCACCCCGCCGATCACCGTCAGCATCACCGCCTCGATCAGGAACTGCTGCAAGATGGTCGCCGGCTTGGCGCCGAGCGCCTTACGCAGGCCGATCTCGCGCGTGCGCTCGGTGACGCTCACCAGCATGATGTTCAAGATGCCGATGCCGCCGACGAGCAGGCTGATGGCGCCGATGCCGCCGAGCAGCGCCTGCAGGATCACGGTCACGGTGTTGAACAGCGACAGGGCGCCCTCGACCGTCTGGACCTGATAGCTGTCGGGTGGTCGCCGCCGGTCCAAGATGGCGCGCACCTGCTGCTCGATCACGCTCGCGTCGCGATCGAGCGCGATGGTGATCGGCAGGAAGTCGTAGCGTCCGCGTGACAACCCGGGCACGTCGCGGAACAGGCTCTCCATCGGGACGTCGCCGGAGACGTCGTTCGCGAACGTGCCGAGTGCGCCGGCGATGCGCTGCTTCACGCCGATGACGGTGTAGAACGAGCGGTTGCCGCCGCTGGTCTCGACGAGCACCTCGCGGCCGATCGGGTTCGGTACGCCCTCGAAGAGTTCCTCGGCGGCGTCGGCCGACAGCACGATCACAGGCGCCCCGCGCTGCTCGTCGCCGGTGTCGAAGAAGCGGCCCTGCGCGAGGGCGATGGTGCGGTCGATCTGGGGTGC
>SLRS01000207.1 GCA_007130855.1 Trueperaceae bacterium
GAGCCTCGCCTTGACGGACGGCCAGTCGAGCGGCACGCCGTCGCGCTTCAGCAATACCAGGGTCGTGACGAAGATGGGCATGAACACCAGCAGCGTCGTCGTCACCTGCGTCACGATGAACGGCGTGACGTCCGTGACGGCGAGAAGCCGCGGGATGATCACGTGTACGGACAGGGCGAAGAGGACTCCGAACGCCACGGAGAACGACGCCGTCCAGAGGGTGATCGCGACCTTCGATCGGCCCATGCGGGTACCACCTCTCACCACTCGGCGAACGGCTCGACGTATCCGCTTCGCCTGCTGTCCTCTCGAGACGGCTGATCGGACCGGCCGCCGCGAGCGCTCCCCCCGAGCCCGACTCGCACTAACACACGGCAGCCACGGGCAGCGGCCGGTCGAACAGCGCGCCCGGCACGGCGCGCGCGTCGGTCGAGCTCAGCAGCACGCCCGGTCCCGCGAAGACCTGCGTGGAGCCGCCGCCGTCGCAGTTGAGGGCTTCCACGGCGCCCGCCTCGAGGAGCGCCTCGCTCAACTCCGTCAGGGTGCAGCCCAGGGGCGCCTCCGAGCCGGTGTCGGAGAGCGACGACGTCCCCTGGACCGCGAGGATCACCAGCGAGTTCGTGCTCGTGACGCCGATGCCGATGCGTCCGGCGCGGGTTCGGTCGGTGTCGGTGGGGAAGACGAGCGGCGCGGTCGGGTCGGCGGTCCCGATGGTGCGGAAGCGCTCCGCGACGAACGAGGCCTGATGCAGCACCACCTGGCCGCCGCGGATGAGCTGTGGTCCCGCTTGCAGCGCAACGTTCAGGTCGGGGATGCGCGGGATGCGGTACTGCACCGTCGGGCGTGCCTCGAGGGTGCGCAGCAGGCGCTCTCCGGGGGGCGTGGCGAACGAGAGCACCAGCGCGCCATGGGGAGGGTCCAGCGCGCCGCCCCTGCGGATCATGCTCACGTACCGGCCTTGCAGGCAGACCTCGCAGTCGGGAACGGATGCTTCCCTCGCACTGGGCGACACGGACGGGCGCGGGCGTTCAGCGGCGCCGCTCGCTACGTCCGCTTGCGCCGTGTCCCCGCGGTACCTGAGCTGCGGCCCGTCGGTGGCCATCGGCGACAGCGTGGTGCCGTCCGGGAGGTCGATCGCCAGGTCGTCGGCGCCGAGCTGCTGGACCTGCCAGCGGCCGCCGGCGAGGGTGAGGGTCGCGCGCCGCAGGATCGGCGCGACGCGGATCTGGCCGTGGCTCGCCAGCATCCCGACCGGGTCGCCGATCGCCGCGAGCGGGTTGTCGAGCTCGCGGGGGTCGTAGAGGAAGTAGTGCGTGTTGAGCAGCAGCGCGCCCTGCAGGATGTGGCCGAGTTGCCGCACGTACCCGAACGTGCCGATCGGCGCCAGGAGGCGAGGAAGCTCGCCGGCGACGAGGTGCCGATGCGTCGCGATCAGTCCGCGGCGTCGTAGGTGCGCGACGAAGCGGCCGAGGTCGCCCGAGTCGCGGCCGAGCAGCGCCTCGCGGTCGTGCGGGTCGGTGCGGGCCCACCAGGCGCTCAGCGCGCTGCGGAGGCTCGGGTACGTGTCGCCGCCGTGCCGCCGCAGCGCGGCCGGCGCCCGTAGCGCGCGCACCGCGAGTGACGGGAGCGCCAGCGCCTCGACGCTCGCGCCGGTCTGCAGCGCCAGGATGTGTGCGGCGTCGCGCGCCCTGAGCCGGCTCGGCGCCTGCAGCCGGCGCAGATCGAGGTGGTCGGCGCGGATCTCGATCACCCGGCAGGGAGGTCCGGCGCCGAAGCTGCGCCGGTACACGCGAACGCTGTGGACGCTCATTTGATGCCCGACGACATGAAGCCCCGGATGATGTACTTCTGGGCCGCCAGGTAGACGAGGATCATCGGCAGGATCGAGATGACCGAGCCGGCCATCAGCAGCGTCCAACTCGACTCGTACTGGCCCTGGAGGGTCGTGAGGCCCAGCGGCAGGGTGCGCAGGTTCCGGTCGGAGATGTAGAGCACCGGCCTGAGCAGCTCGTTCCAGTTCGTGATGAAGGCGATCACGAACAGGCTGGCAAGCGCCGGCGTGGCAAGCGGCAGGAAGATGTGCCGGTAGATCGCGAACGGCGACGCCCCGTCGATGGTGGCAGCCTCCTCGAGACTGGCCGGCACCGTCTTGAAGTACTCCGTCAGCAAGAACGTGCCGAAGGCGCCGACCATCAGCGACGGGACGATCAGCGGCAGGTAGGTGTCGAGCCAACCGAGCCGGACCATCAGCAAGAACTCCGGGATGATGGTGACCTCGATCGGGACCAGCAGCGTGAAGATCAGCAGGCCGAAGAGCACGTTCTTGAGCGGGAAGCGCATGCGCGCGAAGGCGAACCCCGCCAGTGAGCAGGTCACCAGCTGGCCGGTGGCCGCCGTCGTCGCCACGAACAGCGAGTTGCCGGCGTAGCGCAGGAAGTCGAACTGGAACAGCACCTGGGTGTAGTTCGCGAACGGCGTCTCGGTCCAGAGCAGCGACGGGCGCAGGTTGGGCGGGAGCCGGAACACGTCGCCCGGCAGCTTGAACGAGGTGATGAGCATCCAGAAGAACGGGAACAGCGTGATGAACGCGAACACGAGCAGGGACCCGTAGACCGCGACGTTGGTGACCAGCGAGCGGAGGCGCTTGCGTCGCCGCGCGCCCATCGCCGCGGAGACGATCTCGAGCTGCACGAGCCGAGCGTCGCGCCGGACGTCAGCCATAGTGCACCCAGCGGCGCCGGAGGACGAAGTTCACCAGCGTGAGCCCGCCGACGAACAGCAGCAGGGTGTAGGCGAGCGACGAAGCGAAGCCCATCTGGAAGTGCACGAACGCGTTCTGGTAGATGTAGAAGGCGAGCGTCGTCGACGCTCGCTGCGGGCCGCCGCCGGTGAGCGCGTAGGTCACCTCGAAGGTCTGCGACGACGCGATCAGCGAGATGATCAGCACGAAGAAGGTGATCGGCGACAGCAGCGGCAGGGTGATGAAGCGGAACACCTGCCCCCGCGAGGCACCGTCGATCATCGCGGCCTCCTTCAGGCTCTCGTCGATGTTCTGCAGGCCCGCCAGGAACAGCAGCATCTGGAAGCCAGCGCTCTGCCACGCCAACACGAACGCCACGGCGAACAGCGCGTAGCGCGGGTCGCCGAGCCATGACGGCGGATGCTGAACGCCGAACCAGTCCATGAGGGCGTTGTTCAGCAGTCCGAAGCGGGTGGCGAGGATCCACTTCCAGGCGAGCGCCACCGCTACGATGGAGGTGATGTAGGGCATGAAGAACACGCCGCGGAAGAAGGTCGATCCGCGCAGCTTCTGGTTGACCAGCAACGCCAGGCTCAGCCCGAGTCCCATCACCACGGGAACGAACACCAAGGCGAACACGACCGTGTTGCGCGCCACTTCCCAGAAGGCCGGCGACTGCAGCAAGGTGCGATAGTTGTCGAAGCCGATCCAGCGCGGCGGCGAGAAGATGTTCCAGCTGGTGAAGCTGATGCCGAACGAGAAGCCGATCGGGATCAGCCGGAAGACCAGCAGTCCGACCAGCATCGGCAGGATGAACAGGAACGGCGTGAACTTGGCGTATCGCACGGGTCGTCACGTCTTCCGTGGAACGTGCGAGGCCGATGGCGCGTCACGCCCCGGCCTCGCACCGTTCGAACAGAGTCCTACCGAGCTCAGGGCTCCGGATAGGAGCGGCTCAGCACCTGGTTCCCGTACTCCACGAAGGTCTCGATCGCCTGATCGAGCGCCTTGCGGCCGTTGAAGACCAGGTCCAGCTCACCGTTCATGCCGCCGCCCTCGGCCGCGCCGTAGCCGCGCCACTCGCTCCAATTGGGGGTGAAGCTGGTGCGCGTGGGCAGGCCGCCGAGTTGCAGGACCACGCCCTTGTCGGCGGGCTGCAACCCTGGCTCGAGCCAGGCCTCCGACTCGGCAGTGGGGCGGTAGAACGGCACCGTGCCGCCGAGGAAGGTCTCGGCCGGACGGCCCGGGCCCGTCATGAACTCGACGAACTTCCAGGCGATCTCCTCGTGCTCCGAGCCGCTGGCGATGGCCAGCATGTCGGGCCAGGTGTAGCCGATGCGCGTCTCACTGCTCGGGCCGCTCGGGATCATGGCGATGTTCCACGTGAACTGGTCGCCGATGATCGAGCGGTTGTTGCTGATGTTCCAGCTGCCGTCCACCCACATCGCTGCGAGCCCCAGCGGGAAGACGTCCTGCTGCCGGATGCCCTCCATCTCCTGGGGGCGAGGGGCGACCTCGTGGACGTTGACGAGATCGCTGAGGAACTGCAGGGTCTCGCGCGCGGCGTCATCGACCTCGAGGCGTGTGCGCGCCTCGTTCAGGATGCGGCCGCCGTTCTGGTAGATCCACGGCTCGACCTGGGCGTAGCGGCCGTACACCCAGTATCCCCACTGGTCGATGCGGCCGTTGCCGGTCTTGTCGACGGTGAGCGCGGTCGCCGCTGCCAGGAAGTCGTCCCACGTCCAGTCGTCGTTCGGGTACGCCAGGCCGGCCTCGTCGAAGGCGTCTTGGTTGTAGTACAGCACCGGTCCCACCCAATTGATGGGCACGGCATGCACGTCGCCCGTTTCAGGGCTCGGGAAGCGCGTCGTCGCGAGGACGCCGCTGAAGTAGTCCGCCAGGTCGATGCCGTCGACGTACGACTGTAGGTTCGCCAGCAGCCCGTTGGCCTGCCACTCGAAGATGAAGCCGCTCGACATGTAGAACACGTCGGGCAGGTTGTTGGCGGCGGCCATCGCGCTCATGCGCGGCCAGTACTGGTCGGGCGGCAGCGCCTCGAAGTCGATGCTCACGCCGGGGTGCATCGCCTCGAACTCGGCGATCAGGGCCGCCGTCTCCTCCGGGATGTTGGTCTCCCACGAGAAGTACCGGAGCGTCTGGGCGGAGGCCAAGCCGAGCACCATGGCCACGAGCACGAGCATCGCTATGAACGGTCGTCGCTTCATGTTTCCTCCGTTTCGCGTCGAGTATACGCAGGCAGCCCAAGGCTGTCGTGGGCAGGTGGCGGCGCTGGGCAATGGTCACCCTCGCAGCGCGCACCGAGACCCGCCAGCGGGGCGGGCCTGAGGTGACGCACTCGCGGCACACCGCGCGCCACGGCCCGGTGCCTTGTTAGTGTGGCGCGAAGGTGGCGCCTCATTGGAGTCTGGTGGGCCGACCTGGCGCCGGCGCGGTGGTGCTGACGCGGTTCACGCGTGACGGGGAGGATGCTCGATGGCGTTCACGCTCTCCTTGAACACCAACCCGCTGGTCAACCGCTTCGCCGAACCCGACGACCTGGTCTGGACGGTGGCCAATGAGGTGCGCATTCGCGACCTGCAGCTGACGCACGAGTTCATCAACCCGGGCTGGCCCGCCCACGTCATCCGCCGGTTGACCCGGCAGCTGCGGGCCGCCTGCGAGCGGACCGGCGTCCACATCACGTCGGGGATGACCGGCCCTTACGGGCGGCTCAACCACTTCGGCCACCCCGACGCCGAGGTGCGGCGCTACTTCATCGATTGGTTCAAGGGTTTCGCCGAGATCATCGGCGACCTGGGAGGCAGATCGGTCGGCACGCAGTTCGCGATCTTCACCTATCGCGATTACGACGATCCGGTCCGGCGCGAGGAGTTGATCGGCATCGCGATCGATGCCTGGGCCGAGGTTGCCGCGCATGCCCAGGGCGCCGGGCTGCAGTACCTGTTCTGGGAGCCGATGAGCGTCGGGCGGGAGTTCGGCGAGACGATCGCGGGCTGTCTGGCCTTGCAAGACCGCCTGAGCGCAGCGGACATGGCCATCCCGATGTGGCTGATGGCCGACATCGACCATGGCGACGTGACCAGCGCCGATCCCGACGATTACGATCCTTATGCCTGGGCGCGGGCGGTTCCCAGGTTCTCGCCGATCATCCACATCAAGCAATCGTTGATGGACAAGGGTGGGCACCGGCCCTTCACGACGGAGTTCAACGCGCGGGGACGCATCCAGCCGGAGCCGCTGCTGGCGGCGTTCCGCGCGGGCGGCGGCGTCGACAACGAGCTCTGCCTCGAGCTCAGCTTCAACGAGCGGGAGCCGCACGACCGTGAGGTGATCGCCAACATCGCCGAGAGCGTCGCCTTCTGGGCGCCGCATGTCGATACCGGAGCGCAGGATCTGCGCATCTGACGGCCGGCACCTTCGACCGCGACTTCGCCCTTCCGCGTCAGCGGTGCCGCGACGCTGACCCCCTGGAGCCACCGTGCAGCAGCGCTCGAGCCAGCTGCAGGTCAAGGGGCTCGGTCACAGCATCGCTCGCTGCAGTAGCAGCGCGACGACGCGATCGATGTCGCGCCGCGATTCGAGCCCGATGCCGAAGGCATCGAGCAGCGGTGCGAGGGCGGCGCGCATGGTGGTGATGTCGGTGGTGGTGGTGTCGTAGGCCTCCCAGGGGCCGTCGAGCGTGCGGCTGGCGACGTCGCGGGTGAGGGCTTCGACGAGGTCGGTCATGGCGCTGCACTTGGGCCAGTCGAGCTGGTCGGGGGTGTCGGTGGGGGCATGGTAGTGCTGCCAGCGGCCGCAGGAGAGGAACAGGTAGGGGACCTGTGCGAGTCGGAAGGTGTGGTGGTCGCTCAGGTCGCCGATGTAGCGGTTGAGGGCGGTGACGACGCGGAGGCCGTCGCTGGGGTCGAGGTCGGTGACGGTGCGTTCGAGGGCGGGGTCGCTCTCCATGCCGGTCATGAAGACGACGTCCTCGATGCCCGGGACGGGAACGGCGTGGCCGACGAGGTCGAGGACGATGGCGGCGTGGATGGGCGTGCGGGCTTGGTGGGCGTGGAAGAAGGTGCTGCCCATGACGCTGGTGCGGAAGTAGGGGGGTTCCTCGGCGTCGAACTGGGCGATGACGATGGGTCGGGCTGCGGGCTGGTCGATGAGGCGCCGTGCGACCTCGAGGGTGATGGCGATCGCGGCGGCGTTGTCGTCCGCCCCGGGGGAGTCGGCGACGGTGTCGTAGTGGGCCGCGAGGAGCAGCGGCGCGGCGTCGTTCGCGCCGACGCCAGAGGCAGGCGCGACGGCGACGAGGTTGGCGAAGCGGACCGCAGCGCCGGCGTAGGGCAGTTCGTACGCCTCGCCGTACGGCTGCAGGCCGATCGCTGCGTAGCGCTGGGTGAGGTAGGCCCGAGCGGCGTCGTGGCCGGGGCGGCCGACGCGTCGATCGCGCCCCGAACAGAGGGCTTCGACGTCGCTCCGGAGGCGCTCGGCGGTTGCCTGGTGGCCGTCGGGTGCGGTCATCGGTGCATCGTCACACGGCGGCCCGGGCGTCGGTGTGGGCGACGACGGAACGGCCGTAGAGCGGCGGGCCTGATGGCGGATAGCAGCGGGAACTCGAGTAGGAGCGCGTGATCGTCGCGTGCGGCATACCAATCACGCTCTCAGAGGTGGCCCAAGGCCTCCAGGGTCGCGGCGGCGCTGCGCCGCATGGTGGCGAGCGGATCGCTCGGGCTGTCGTGCTCCACCACCAGCCAGGGGACGCCGACGTCGCGTGCGGCCGCCAGCACGCCGTCGAGATCGAGCTCACCGTCGCCCACGTCGACCCAGGGCGGCTCGTGGCCGCGTACCAGGTCCTTCAGATGCAGGCGCGTCGTGCGCTGACCCCAACGCGAGAGCGTGGCGAGCGGATCCTCTCCGACCGCCATGAGCCAGCCGGTGTCGAGCTCGAGCGTCAGGTGCTCCGCGGGCGCGGCCTCCAGGAGCGCAGTGAGGCCGTCGGAGCCTGCGTACCGTTCGAGTTCGAAGTCGTGGTGGTGGTACGCCAGGCCGAGTCCCTCCTCGGCCAGGGCACGACCGTACGCCCCGAGCTCGCGGCCCAGGTCGGTCCAGCCGGCAAGCTCGCGCGGACGGTCCTCGGGTGACAGCCAGGGCATCACCAGCAGCGGCGTTCCGAGCGAGCGATGCGTGGTACTCAGGGTCTTCAGGTGGGTACGGAGATCGGTAAGGGGCACGTGCGCCGAGGCCAGCGCCAAGCCCGCGTGGTCGAGCGCGGCACGCAGGCGCGCGGGCTCGACACCTTGCGTGCCGACCGTCTCCACGCCGTGGTAGCCCGCCTCCGCCACCTGCTCGAGGAGAACCTCGATGTCGAGGTCGACCGCGCGCACCGAATAGAGCTGCAGACCGAGCGATGGCGTGCTCATGCGTGTACCTCCGGGGTCCAACCGAGCGGTTCCAGCTCTGCAGGCGTCAGCGGCGCGGGTCGCTCCGGGCGGCTGTCGATCGCGACGCGCTGCCCGGTGCGCATGGCGGTGAGCCCCCCTTCGAGCACCTCGAGCACGTGGGCCGCCAATGCGCCCGAAGCGCGCGGCGCGCGGCCAGCGCGCTGCGCCAGCACCAGGTCGAGCGCGCCGATGCCGCGTGCGTTGGTGACGAAGCCCGGGACGCTCACGACCTCCTGCCAGTCGCCCTCGCGCGAGGTGCGGATGCGGACAGGTCCCGCGAAGGTGTTCGGATCGGGTAGCGACAGCGTGCCGTGCTCGCCGAACACCTCGAAGCGCGGCAGGGCGGAGGCCTGGACGTCGAACGTCGTCAGGAGCGTCGCGAGCACCCCCGAGGCGAACCGCAACAGCAGCGTGACGTGCGTGTCGACGTTCACGGCGAAGCGCTCGCCGGCGCGTGGACCTTTGGCGATCGTGCGCTCGTGCCAGGTCCTGCCGCCCTCGGCGGTGACGCTCGCCACCGGACCGAAGAGCGAGAGCATGGTGGTGACGTAGTAGGGACCCATGTCGAGCAGCGGTCCCGCGCCCGGCTGGAAGAGGAACGACGGATCGTGGTGCCAGCGCTCAGGTCCGTTCGAGACCATGTGCGCCACGGCGCCGAAGGGGCGGCCGATCAGCGCATCGTCGAGCGCCTTGCGGGCCGTCTGCAGGCCGGCACCGAGGAACGTGTCGGGCGCGCCGCCGAGGGTTCGCCCGACCCGCGTCGCGAGCTCGAGCAGGTCACGCGCCTCGGCGCCGGTGGCCGCCAACGGCTTCTCGCAGTACACCATCTTGCCCGCCTCGAGCGCGCAGCGGTTGACGCCGTAGTGCGCAGCCGGCACCGTGAGATCCACGACGAGGTCGACGTCGTCACGGGCGATCAGCGCGTCGGGCGCGACGGCCACAGGCACGTCGAAGGCTTCGGCTTGTGCCGCGGCGCGCTGCAGATCGAGGTCGGCGAGGGCCACCACCCGTGCGCCGGGCGCGCGCGTGAGGTTTCGGAGATAGGCGCTGCTGATGGTCCCGCAGCCGATGACGCCGATGCCGATGTCCATGGTCGTCCCTTCGTTCGCCACTTCGTGCGAGCGCTCGCGGTCCGTGCGACGCCGCCGCTGCGGTCGCCCTGGGGCGGCTGGGCTCAGCAGCCAAGACGACCGCGTCCGCCTGCAGGTTCCGGGCGCCGATGGCATCGGTCGGTCATGCAGCCATCGGGATCGCCGTCACGTCATCGCGCCGGCGGTCATCCGTGACCGAGTCTATCGCGTCGCGAGCCGGGACCGATTACGGCGTGGCACGCATGGCGGCCATGATGGAACCGTGGCCGGCCGGGTTCGTTGGATCGAGCACGTGAATGCTCCGGACTGAACACAAACGACCTGGCCAGCAGCCGCACCGCCAGCGCCAGCGCGGCCGCCTGC
>SLRS01000229.1 GCA_007130855.1 Trueperaceae bacterium
ACACGCCGAAGGTGACGGGCACCGCGTGACGCTCGAACAGGTCGAGCAGGCGCCAGAAGCCGACGCGGCTGCCGTACTCGAAGAACGACTCGTTGGCCAGGTTGCGCACGCCGGGCGGGAAGTGCTTCACGCCCCACTCGCCGAGGTGCTCCTGGCGCTCGTCACCGAAGGCGTAGGAGTACTCCGAGCCCTCTTCGTAGTTCACGACCAGGTTGATCGCGAGGCGATTGCCACCGGGCCAGTCGAACACCGGGGGGGTCGCGCCGTAGCCGACGAAGTCACGTTCCATGGTCATCCTGCTGGGGCCTCCCGGAGTGAGTGGACGACGTAGCACCGCTCAATGGTACGTGAACGGGTCGAACGGGGCGCCGCTCGCCTCGGCGACGGCCTGCACGAAGGTGCTGGTGGTGTGCGGCGTGCGGTAGAGGAGGTCGAAGAACCGCTGCCGGTCGGCGTCGGTGTGCTCGAAGCGGGCGTAGGCCAGCTTCACGATGCGGCGACCATGGGCGAGGCCCTCGACGACGTGCCTGGGGGCGCCCAGGCGATCCTCGACACCGCCGTGCGAGTGGCACTGCATTGTCGACAATCGACAGGCGATACGTACGATATGAGGCCCCAAATGGACTGTCAAGGCAGTGCCGGGCGACAGCGCGACACACGTGCGTCGCTAGCGTTGGCCAACCTCCGCTTCAAGCCGTGGCATCGAAGAACGCGTACGCGCCCTTCCCTTGCTGCTTCACCCGGTACATGGCCACGTCCGCGGCCTTCATCAGGCCGTCGGTGAGGCGCGAGTCATGCGGGTACACGGCGATCCCGACGCTCGCCCCCGTCAGCACCGTGCGCCCGCGCAACGCGAACGGGGCGTCGATGGCTGTGAGCAGCTTCCGCGCCACCAGGCTCGCGTCGCTGCGCTGGCCCACGTCGAGCAGCACCACGGCGAACTCGTCGCCACCCAGCCTCGCCACGGTGTCCTCGGCCCGCACCACGGCGACGAGGCGCGCGGCGACCGCGGCGAGCAGCTCATCGCCGGCGTCGTGCCCGAGCGTGTCGTTGACGTCCTTGAAGCCATCGAGGTCGACGTAGAGCAGCGCCACCCGCGAGCGCCTGCGGTGGGCCTGGGTCAGCGCCTGCTCGAGCCGGTCCTGGAACAGGCGTCGGTTCGGCAGCCCGGTGAGCGGGTCATGGCTCGCCAAGCGCTCGTAACGCCGCCGTTCGGCCTCGAGATCGCGTTCGAGCTGCAACCGCTGTAGCGCGATCCCGACCTGTGCGGTGAGCGCCGCGGCGATCCCGTGCGAGTCACCGACGAAGGCATCCTCATCGTTGAAGTTGTCGAGGTTCATGTAGCCGCGGGGTACGCCGCCGGCCGTGATCGGTACCGACAAGGTGGCGCGGATCTCGTGCAGGCGCCCGGCCTGCGCGAACACCTCGATGCGCTCGGGCGTCAGCTGCCCCTGCGTGTCGTGGACGCTGAACCGCTCGACCGACGATGAGCGCGCTCCGATCTCCGCGGGCGTCAGCCGCAGCGTGGCGAGCGCGTCGAGGTCGAACCCGGCGGCCGCCACGAAGCGGTACAGGCCGTCGTCGTCCAGTAGCACGAGGCTCCCGCCTTGCGCCTCGGGGACGAGCTCGATGGTCCGCTCGAGCACCTGCTGGTAGAAGCGCTCGTCGAGCGTCTGGGCGAGCATGTCGTTGGTGAGCCCCACCAACGCCGTGCGGAAGGCGACCTCACGCTCCAACCGCTGCTGCTGGGCCATCCGCTCGGTCACGTCGCGCGCCGAGAAGACCGCGCCCGGCACACCGTCGACGCCGTCGAGCACGTGGACCAGCGTCTCGAAGTAGTGCGTCGAACCGTCGGCGTGACGCATGCGATGCGTGAGGGTGCGACCGTCGTGATCTCGAAAGCCGTTGGCGAGATGCTGCTCGGCGATCGGTAGCTCGGCCTCGTGCAAGAAGCGCACCAGCGGCTCGCCCAGGACGCTCGCCAGCGAGTGGCCCAGCACGCGCTCCACGCTCGGGCTCACGAAGGTGATGCGCATGGTCTCGTCGGTCAACACCACGATGTCGCGCAGCGTGTCGGTGATGCGCAGGAAGACTGCCTCGCGCTCGCGCAGCGCCTCGGCCAAGGTCCGCTCCTCGGTGACGTCGCTCAGCACGCCGTGCCAGAGCGTGGCCCCGCTCGCGAGACGCTCAGGCGTGGCGTGGCCGCGCACCCAACGCTCCGCCCCGAGCGCGTCGCGAACCCGGAACTCCTCGTTCCATACCGCCAGGTCTTGGCGGGAGCGCTCGACCGAGGCGTGCAAGCCGGCGAGGTCGGCGTGACGGACCCGCTCGAACACCGCCTGCCCATCCTGACGGAGCGCTTCGGGCTCGACGCCGACCAGCGCCCGCGCACCGACGCTGGCGTAAGGAAACCAGACCCGGCCATCGGACTCGACCTGGAACTGGTACACCGCCCCCGGCACCAAGTCGGCGATGGCCCGCAAGCGCGCGCTGGCGAGGTCGCGCTCGGTCGCGGCCCGCTTGCGCACCAACGCCGCCGCGATCAGGTTGCCGGCCGCCCGCAGCAGGTCGGTCTCGGTCGGGTTCCAGCGCCGCTCGGCATGCACCGCGTCGAAGCCGACGAACCCGAGCGGCGCCCGTGGCCCCGGCATCGGCACCCACAGCACCGACCGGACCGCTTGCGCCGCGAGCGCCTCGCGTAACGCCGCAGCGCCCGGCGGCAACGCGTCGAGACGCTCGAAGGCCACCGCCTCACCGCTGAAGAAGGCCGCCAGGCACGGCTCGATCCAGGCGAGCGGCCGCCCCTGGACCCCCTCGCGCTCGGGGCTGACACCCGCTGCGACCCACTCGTGGCTGTTGCTGAACGTCTGTGCGTCGTGATCGAAGGTCATCACGTACACGCGGTCGGCGCCGGTAGCCGCACCGACCAGCCCCAGCGCCTCGTCGACGCCGGCGTCGATCTCCTCCTCGAGCAGCCCCGTGAGGCGTGCCGATAGGCGCAGCAGGAGATCGGACAACGTCCGTCCGTCGAACTCGCTGGCACCCAAGCGGCAACCCCCTCGACGGCACACCGCATACCGAAGGCGGCGGGCCACGACACGCTACCCGATAACGCTCGCGCGCGCCTCACGATCGCCACCAGGCACGGCTCGTAGCCACGACCGGCGCGGCGCCGATGGTCCACGACCACCTGCAGCGGTAGTGGGACGCTGCGGTAGCGTGTGGTATGAGCCACGACCAAGCCGTCGTGTTCGGCGTCCTCGCGCTCACCTTGGCGCTGTTCGTCTGGGGACGCTGGCGCTACGACCTGATCGCCATGCTGGCGCTCCTGACGCTGCTCGCGACCGGCGTGCTCCCGTTCGACCAGGCCTTCGTCGGTTTCGCGCACCCGGCCGTGATCACCGTGGCCGCCGTGTTGGTGATCAGCCGGGCCCTCCAGAACGCGGGGCTCGTCGACCTGGTGGTGCGGGTGCTGACACCGCTGAAGGGGCGAGCGACCGCGCAACTCGTGACGCAGACCGCCATCGTCGCCGTCCTGTCGGCGTTCATGAACAACGTCGGGGCATTGGCGCTGATGCTGCCCGTGGCGCTGCGCCAGGCCTACCGCGACGGCTATGCGCCCGCCGTCGCGCTCATGCCGCTGGCGTTCGGATCGATCCTGGGCGGGCTCGTCACGCTGATCGGCACCCCGCCGAACCTGATCGTCTCGAGCTATCGGGCGCGAGAGCTCGGTGAGGGCTACGCCATGTTCGCCTTCGCGCCGGTCGGCGGCGCGGTGGCCCTGGTGGGCGTGGCCTTCGTCACGCTCGTCGGCTGGCGCCTGCTCCCCAAGGACCGCCGCGGGGTGCCCGAGGGCGAGGGCGTGTTCGACATGTCGGACTACGTGACCGAGGTCCGCGTCGGCGACCAGAGCAAGCTCGTCGGGAAGCAGCTCGCCGAGATCGAGGCGCTGGTCGAGGACGAGGACGTGCTGGTGGTCGGGGTGGTGCGTGACGAGACCCGGCGCCTCGCGCCCTGGACCATCGAGACCGTGCGCGCGAACGACGTGCTGGTGATCGAGGCGCAGACCGACGCCATCAAGGCGCTGCTCGATGCCAGCGACCTCGAACTCGAGGAGGCCAAGGCGATCAGCCGTGACGACCTCGGCAACGACGAGGTCACCGTCAAGGAGCTGATCGTCCCGCCGCGCAGCAGCCTCGAGGGGCAGACCCCCACCTCGCTGCGGCTTCGCAGCCGCTACCGCGTCAACCTGCTCGCGGTGGCCCGTCACGGACACCGTATCGAACGCCGCCTCGCCGACGTCCACTTCCAGACCGGCGACGTCTTGCTGCTGCAGGGCCCGGGCGAGCAGGTCGGCGAAGTGTTGCGCGACTTCGGCCTGCTCCCGCTGGCCCAACGCGACGTCGGCGTCGCCCGGCCGCGCCGGCTGGTGCTCGCGACCTCGTTCCTGGCGGTGGCCGTCGTGCTGGTGATGAGCGGCTTGGCGCCGGCGCACGTGGCGTTCGCCGGCGCCGCCGTGCTGCTGACGCTGTTCGGCGTGCTCCAGCGCGACGAGCCCTACCGCGCCATCGACTGGCCGGTGATCGTGCTCCTGGCGGCCCTGATCCCGGTGGGCACGGCGCTGGAGGTGACCGGCGGCACCGCGCTGATGGGCGACTGGGTGCTCGCGCTCACGGGTGACCGCGGGCCGCTGTGGGTGCTGGTCACCCTGCTGGTGGTCACCATGCTGCTGTCGGACGTGATCAACAACAACGCCACCGCGGTGCTGATGGCACCGCTGGCGATCGATCTCGCCCAGCGTCTGGAGGTGAGCCTCGATCCACTCCTGATGGCCGTCGCCATCGGCGCCTCGTGCGCCTTCCTCACACCGATCGGCCACCAGTCCAACACGCTGGTGCTCAAGCCCGGCGGGTACCGCTTCGGCGACTACTGGCGCCTCGGGCTGCCCCTCGAGGTGCTGATCGTGCTGGTGAGCGTGCCGCTGATCCTGACGGTATGGCCGTTCTAGGACGCGCCACGCTCGCATGGGCGCCTCGCGCTCGCACCTTCGACGGCTGACGGCCGCTGCGCGGGCAGCGGCTCGGCGCTCAGGCGAACTCGCCGGGGGCGTCCTCGGGCACGAAGCGGCGGCTCCCGAAGCCCGTCAGGAGGACCGCGCCCAGGCCCACGGCGCTCACGCCCAGCGCCACGAGTCCGCCCACGAACGGGACCCGTTCCATGGCACCGAGCAGCGTCGCCACCGCGAACACGCCGAGCGCCGCCGCCATCGCCTGCGACCAGCCCGGTGCGGTACGAGCACCCAGGCGCCGGGCGACGAGCGCGCCCAGCGCGATGCCGACCGACGACCAGCCCGCCAGCATGGCCAGCAACCCGAGCACCAAGCCCAGCAAGCTGACCGGGATCAGCACCACCGTGAACGCCATCACCACCACGAGCACCAGCCCCACCACCAACGCCAACGTCCCCAGCGCGAGCGCGGTGAGGGTATGGCGCCGCACCGCCTCGACCAGCCGCCGCACGGCCCGCCCTGCGAAGCGCGTCGCGAGGGCACCCAGCAGCGCCAACCACAGCGCGCGCCCGAGGACGCTGCGCCAGCTGCTCGGCCCAGCGCGCAGCAGGCCGGCGAACGTCTCGGGCACGGCGCTACCGAGCGTGACCCGCCCGTCGACGCGCGCCAGCGGATGCCGCTCGAGGTCGCCCGCGACGGCGAGGTCGCCGGTCAGGTGCGCCTCCTCGCCCAGCAGCACCGCGCCGCTCAAGGCGATCACGTCGCCCACGACGCGGCCGTCCAGCACGGCGCGACCGCCCAGCACGACGACCGTGCCCCGCAGCAGCGCCGACGGTTCGAGCCGCAAGTCGCCGTCGAGCACGAGCAGCACGCCGTCGCGCGGGGTAGCGGCACCGACCTCCAGCGTGCCGCCGAAGACGACGGCGAGCTCCAGGACGCCGTCGTCACAGGCCGTGAGGGCCAGCAGCGCCAGCACAGTCGCCAGCCAGCGCCTCACCGGGCCACCCGCCGGCGCGGCAGGAGCGCCAGCAGCAGCAGCCCCGCGAAGGCGACCAGGGCGATCGCTTCGACGCTGGCGAGATGCTCGCGCAGGCTGACGCCAGCCGCCTCCCAGCGCAGGGCCAACGCCGTCGACAGGAACGTGGCGGTCCAGGCCGACAGGGCCACGCCGAGCGCCGCGTGCACGGTGATGGTGTCGGGTGTGGAGAGGTCGGCCCAGAGTGCGAACGTGACCACCGTGTAGAGGCTCACCGCCACCGCGTACAGCAGCGGGGTCATGAGCGCCTGGCCGCTGCCGCCCAGGCGGGCGTCGATGCCGTACATCAGGTGCACGAGGGCGAAGAGGCCGAACACCCAGATCAGCAGGTGGCGCTCGCCCAGCTTGGCGTACAAGACCCCACCGATCAGCGCCGCGATGGCATGCGCGATGGCGATCGCCAGGCGCGGCCCCAGCTCGGCCGCGTGCCAAGCGTTGGCCATGTACACCGGCGTCTCGAGCAGCCGGAGGAAGCCGAAGCTGTCGACGAAGAACACGCCGAACATCAGCACCAGGGCCAGCAGCAATCGCCCCCGCGGCGCCGGTCGACCGTCACGCGTGGGGCGAACGTAACGGCCCTGGCCGTACTCGGGTCTGGCATGCTGCTGCGACCAGACACGCAGCAGCGGGCCACCGGCCCAAGCCAGCGCCACCGCAGCCACGGCTCCGGGGATCATCAGCCACGAGAGTTGGCGCGTGAAGTGCTCGATCGTCCAGTCGCCGGTGCCCAGCGGCGCGGCGACGTACGCGATGGCGGTGATCGCCGCCGCGGCGGCTCCACGCCACCGCACGCGCACCAGATCGACGGTCAGGCCGAACGTGGCCGGCACGCCGACGCCGAGTGCGAGCGATGCCAGCAGCACCCAGCCGAGGTAGGCCTGGGGACTGTCGATGAGCGGCGTGGCCACGGTCAGGAGCGTCTGCGCCACCACGACGCCGGCGGCGAGGCGCAGCTTGAGGATCATGTCGCGCGAGCCGCCGCTGCGCCGCAGCCACACGCCCGTCGCCAACGCCACCGCCGAGGTGGCCAGCGCCAGCACCGCCATCACGCCTGCGACCTCGTCGGCGGCCAGCCCCAGCCGGCGGCGGCCCAGGTCGGTCAGCCCGATCTGCACGAAGGTCACGTTGTAGTAGTAGCCGAGGCCCATCATGCCGACGAAGAGCAGGGCGCCCATCACCGGGAGCAGGGCACCGGGCTCGGGCGCTGCGGACATGAGGCGCTGCTGGGTCACGACGATGCGGAGGCTCCTCCGGGGATCGGTACTCGGCCTCCAGGGTACCCGGGCAGCGGCCTGCGCGAGGTGTGCGATGATCGCGCACCGATGTCGGTGTCGACCCGCGCGGCGCGCACGCTGCCGCCCCACCTGTTGGCGGCCGGGGCACTGACCCTGGCGCTGGTCGGCGACGCCGTGCTCTACGCCGTGCTGCCGGCCGCCGCCGCCAGCTACGGCTTGGGCGCGGCGGGGGTGGCCGCGGTGCTGTCGATCAACCGCTTCGCGAGGCTGCTGCTCAACCCGTTGGCGGCGCACTGGCTCGCGCGCGTGGGGTTGCGGCACGGGACGCTCGCGGGCACGGCCGTGGCGGTCGCCTCGACCGCCGCCTATGCGGTCGCGCCGGGGCTCGCCTGGCTGCTGGCCGCCCGGGTCGCGTGGGGCGCGGCCTTCGCGACGTTGCGCCTGTGCGTGCAGGGCTACGCGACCGCCGATCGGCGCCGCTCCGCGCGGCGCCTGGGCAACGCCACCGCGCTGCAGGAACTGGCGCCGGCGCTGCTCTTGGTGGTCGGCGCAGCAGCGCTCGCTCCCCTGGGCGTCCGCGGTCTGTTCCTGGCGCTCGCGGGCCTGACGTCGCTCGCGCTGGTGCTGGCCTGGGCACTGCCGCGCTTGCCTGCGCGGCCTCCCGAAGCGGTCGCGGCAGACACGCCGTTACGTGGGCTGCCGTGGGGGCCGGGCGCACTCGCGGCGACGGTTGCGTTCGGGGTGGACGGCGTGATGATGGCCGGCGCCGTGCTGGCCTTCATGGCGTTGGGTGCCTCGCCGCTCGCCGCCGTGCAGACCGGTGCCTGGCTGCTGGCGGGCCGCAAGGTGGTGCAAGTGTCGATGGCGACGCTGGCGGGGCGCGTCGGCGAGCGTCACGGCGTCATCCGCAGCGCCCGCTGGGGCGGCTTGGGGACGGCACTGGGCCTGGCTGTGATGGCGCTCGGTCCGTGGTGGCCGCCGGCCGTGATGGTGGGCGCGCTCATCGCGATGATCGCGGCTTCGCTGGTGGTAACCCTGGTCCCCGCTGCCGCCGCCGGCACCGACATGCCCTCGCGCTTGCGTGCGCTCGGCTGGCTCGCCAATGCGCGCGACCTGGGCGCCGCCACGGGCGCGGTGTTCGGTCCGCTGCTCCTGGTGGGGGCCGAGGCGACGCTGGTCGCCTGGGCCTTCGGCCTTCCGGCCGTGTTGGTCGTGCTCGGCACCGCCGCCTGGCGGCCACGTCGGGGGTGAGCCGTCGGCGACCGCCGCTCGTGCGCCCCGGTCCTGCCGCGGCTGGCGCCCTAGGCTTCGGCCTCGGCCTCGTCCGCGCCGCGAACCGGCTCGCCCCACGCCGTCAATGCGCTGCGGTGGGTGAGCAGGAGCACCTGGCGCTCGAGCGCCAACGTCTCGAGCATGCCGCGCGCACGCGCCAGGCGCTCTTCGTCCCAGTGGACGAAGGGATCGTCGAGCACCAGCGGGAGCGGCACGTCCTGGGCCACCAGGTCGACGACCGCGAGCCGCAACGCCAACGCCAGCTGGTCGCGCGTGCCCTGCGAGAGTTGCACCGGCAGCGCGGTGTCGCCCGAGCACTCGAGCACGGTGGCGGCGAAGCCTTCGTCGAGCCTGACGCGACGGCCCGGGCGGGCCGAGACCGACGCCAGCACCTCGCTGGCCCGTGTCTCGAGACGCTCGCGATGGTGGCTCGAGTAGGCGTGCATGCTGCGGGCGAGTTCGGCGTGGGCCAGCGCCAGCGCGCCCACCTCCTCGCGTACCGCGGCCGCCTGTCTTTGGCACTCGTCGCTGGCCTCGAGCAGCGCGGCCACGTTGACGACCTCGGCCCCCTCGCGTCCGGCCAGCGTGCGCTGCGCCGCGAGCAGCGCCTGGTGCGCCTCACGCTCGCACTGCGCCGTCGCCTCCGCGGCCTGCTCGACCCGGTCGAAGGCGGCCTGAAGGGTGTCGAGCGGGGCCGCTCCGGCGACGTCAGCTCGCTCACTCGACCCCTCGAGCTGCGCCGGAGGCAGGTCGGGGTGGCGGACGACGAGTTCGCGCCAGAACGCCAGTGCCGCCTCCAACGCCCGCTCGAGGCCGGCGCTGCGTGCCCGCAGGGCGTCGATGTCGTCCGCCTCGCAGGCGCGCAGGTGGGCCTCGAGGTCGCGGCCGGCCTGCTCGAAACGGGCCTGCGCCGAGCGTGCCGCAGCCGTGGCCGCGCTCACCGTGGCGACGTCGAGGTCGTGGCCGGGCTCCGTCGTCTCGGCGCCCTCGATCAGGTCGTCCTCGCCGATCAGCAACGCGTCGGCCGGCACGGCGCCCGCGCCGGGCGCACTCGCGGCCGGCG
>SLRS01000274.1 GCA_007130855.1 Trueperaceae bacterium
CGCGTGCGTTGGTGCGCGCGCGCCGCTCTTCGAGCGCCTCGATGGCGGGCACGATGTCGGTGATGGCGCCGGGACCGATCACCAAGTCCACGCCGAACTTCCGGGCGAGCGCCTGCCCCTCCTCGAGCTGGGCGAGGCAGCCCATCAGGCCGATGGTGAGGTCGCGGCCACGGCGGCGCTCCTTGCGCAGGTCGCCGAGCAGCGACACCACCTTCTCGACGGGCTTGCCACGCACGGCACAGGTGTTGAGCAAGATGAGCTCGGCGTCCTGCGCTGCATCCACGAGCTCGTGCCCGCCGGACACCAACTCCGACTGGATGGTCAGGGTGTCGTACTCGTTCATCTGACAGCCGTAGGTCAGCACGTGCGCCCTCATGGGCGCGCCGTCCCGGGTGTCGGGGTGGGCTCGGCATTCACGTGCGCCATCGTAGCAGCGCCGCGCCGAGTGGGCACACGCTGGTGAGCCGTCGCTCAGCCGCGCACGATGGCGGCCACCAGCACCAGCGCCAACGAGCCGACGCAGACGAAGAACCCGTACGGCAAGAGGCGCGGGACTCGTCGCACCAGTGCCGGGACCGCGCTCGCGATCACCATCACGATGCCCAGGAGGAACAACCACGACGCCGCATACAGCCAGCGGTCGAGGATGGGGTCGCCGGTGGTCATGATCGAGGCTGCCTGCCCGAGCCCGTGTGCATCACGCCGGCGAGTCTACCGCCGAGGGTACGCTGGCATCGTGACGGCGAGCCCTGACGACGCGCTGGCCCCGGAGGCGGCGGCCGGCTTCCGGGAGCGCGTGCTGGCGGTGGTGCGGGCGATCCCTGCCGGCCAGGTGGCCACGTATGGGCAGGTGGCGCTGCTGGCCGGCGCGCCGCGCGCGGCGCGGCAGGTCGGCGGTGTGCTGCTGCGCAGCGGCACCCAGGAGGGTATCCCCTGGCACCGGGTGATCAACGCGTCGGGCGGGATCTCCACGCACAAGGTCGGTGCCGGCACCCTGCAAGAGGCGTTGCTGCGAGCCGAGGGGATCGAGGTCGGGCCCGAGGGCGTGGACCTGGCGCGCTATCGCTGGCGCACCGAGGACGACGCGCTCATGCCGACGGCGCCGTCGGCGGCGCCGAAGCGGGAATCGTGAGCGGCACGACGACGGCGGTTACGCGCTGCTCGTAGACGCGCCGCCAGATCCCGAAGCGCACGACCGCACGGACGAAGAAGCCACCGTGCTCACGCAGGTTACGCGCGTAGTGACCGATCCCTGGCACGAGCGGCCCGAAGACGCCGAGCACCGACGCCAGCAGCTCGCTCGCGACGTCGTGCTGGGTGAGCGAGGGCGCGGGTGCCAGGAACTGCGCCTGGAAGGCGTGCTCGCGGCGGCCGTGAACGGGCTCGCCGCGCTGCAGCACGTACCGCTCCAGCACGCGGCTGCGGGTGCGCGTCTGGCGCCGGCCCCGGTGCTGCACGTGCTCGAAGTAGCGGTCGACCAGCTCGATGTGCACCGTCACCCGCTCCAGCGTCGCGTACGGGACCAGCGTCAACACCGCTTCGAACGGCTGGCCGGTGCGCACCGTCTGGGGCACGGTCACGAGGGCGCGGTTGAAGCGACGCTGCCAGACCGCCTCGACCAGGGCGCCCAGCGCCGCCGCGCCCGTGAGGCCCACCTCCAGCACGACCCACGGCACGGCGACCCCGAGCCGCTCGAGCCAGCTCGGGTTCAGCAGCGCCAGCACACCCCCCAAGGCCAGCGAGCCGTACGCGGCCAGCGCCCAGATCGCCCCCACGTGATGCCACGGCGGTGGTCGCGGTATGTCGAGCGGTGGATCCTCGAGCCAGCGCTTCGCGACCCCGCAGGCGTCGCAGGTGAGCGCGGTGCCCGGGTTCTCGAAGCGGCAGGCTGCGCAGGTCCAAGCCACGCCACGATGCTAGACCGGCGCCGGCCCCGAGGGCGTGTAGGATGACCCACATGGATATGGATACCGTGGTGGTCGACCTCACGCGCGAACTGGTGCGGATCGAAAGTCCCACCGGCCGCGAAGCGCCCGCCGTGCAGGCGTTCGCGCGCGCGCTCGCCGACCTCGGCTACGACGAGGTCGGCGTCGACGGCGCGGGGAACGTGGTGGCGGAGCTCCGGCGTGGCGACGGTCCGACCGTGTTGCTCAACGGCCACATCGACACGGTACCCGAGGGCGACCTCGCCGCCTGGCCACACCCACCGTTCGAGGGGGTGCTCGACGGCGGGCGCGTCTACGGGCGCGGCGCGTGCGACATGAAAGGTGCGCTCGCCGCGATGGCGGTGGGCGCGCGACTCGCCGCCGACGCGGGCATCGCTGGCCGCATCGTGATGACGGCCGTGGTGCAAGAGGAGGTGTGTGGCCTCGGTGCGCGCTACCTCGCCAGTACCCAGCAGGCCGACGTGGTGATCCTGGGCGAGCCCAGCGACCTACGGCTGATGCTCGGCCACCGCGGCCGCACCGAGGTGCGCGCCGGCTTCCCGGGGCGCATCGCCCACGCCGCCCGCGCGGAGCTCGGTGAGAACGCCCTGACGCGTGCCGCGCACTTCGTCACCGCGCTCGATCGGCTCGACCTCCCGAGTGCGGCTCGACTCGGACGCGCGAGCGCCACGGCCACTTCGCTCTCGACGCTGCCCAAGGACGGCACCAACGTGGTGCCGGGCTCGGCCGACCTGGTGATCGACTACCGCAGCGTGCCCGGCGAGACGCGCCAGGATCTGCTCGAGCGGTTGCAGGCACTCGATCCGGGCGCCGCGTTGGAGGTCCCGGAGGAGTTGTTCCACAGCGAGGACGGTCTCGTCGCGATGACACTCGCGCGCGAGAACCTGTCCTACCTGCTGCCCGAAGACCACCCGGCCGTCGGCACCGCCCAACGGGCGCTGACGAGCGCACTGGACACCACCGTCGAGGTGGGCACCTGGTGGTTCGCCACCGATGCGCCGCACCTCGCGGCGATCGGGGCGCCGGTCCTCGGCTTCGGGCCCGGCGCTCCCGAGCTGGCCCACACCAGCCTCGAGCACATCCCGGTGTCGCAGTTGCACGCGGCCGTCGCCGGGTATCGCGCGCTGGTGCTGGCGTTCCTCGGAGGCCGGCCATGAAGGGAACGACCATCATCCTCAACGGCGATCCCTGGACGGTTGTCGACGTCGCGCCGGCGATGCCGCTCGCGGAGATGGTGGCGGCGCTGCTCGAGGAGGAGGGCTTCGTCACCATCGTGCGGAGCGCGGCGGGGTTCGCCGACAACCTCACGCACCTCGGCGTGGTCGACTCGGGGACCACCCTGGTGCTCGTCCCGAACCCCGATGCCGAGCGCGCCGCGGCGCTGATCAAGGAGACGGTGACCGACTACGTCGGCGACGATCTCGACGCGGTGCTGGCCGAGTTGGAGCGCTCGCCCGACGCGCTCGGCGTCAGCGATGACGCCGACGACGAAGACGCCGACGAAGACGACGAACTGCACAGCGCCGACGCGATCGAGGACGATGACGGGGCCGATCTCCGGCGACTCGACGACGCCTGATCCGCCCGCGCAGCGACGGCGCGCCGCGCGAGCACGAGCCGCTCGCATCAGCCTGATCGGGGCCGCGGCCGTCGTCGCCCTCAAGCTGATCGCCTGGGCGACGACCGGGTCGGTGTCGTTCCTCTCCGACGCCGCGGAGTCCTTCGTCAACGTCGCATCGGCGCTCACCCTGATCGCCGCGGTGCGCCTGGCGGCGCTGCCACCGGATTACGACCACCCCTACGGGCACCAGAAGGCGGAGATCCTGTCGAGCGTGTTCGAGGGCGCCATGATCCTGTTGGCGGCCGGCGCGATCTTGTGGTCGGCTGGCCAGCGCATGTGGCGGCCCGAGCCGCTCGAGCAGGTCGGTCTCGGCATGCTGCTGATCTTGGGCGCGACCGTCCTCAACGCGTTGCTGGTCGCCTACCTCCTGCGCCAGGGACGGCAGCACGCCTCGCCGGGCCTGATCGCGAACGCGCGCCACTTGCGCACCGACGTCTGGACCTCGGCCGGGGTGCTGGTCGGCGTGGCGCTGGTGGTGTGGACCGGCTGGGAGCGGCTCGATCCGATCGTGGCGATCGTAGTGGCGCTGAACATCGTGCGCGAGGGCGTCAACGTGCTCACCACCAACTTGTCACGGCTGCTCGACGAACGTCTGCCCGAGGCCGAGGAGCGCGTGATCCTCGACGCGCTCGAGGCGCATCCGGCCGTGCGTGGCTACCACCGCCTCCGCACACGTAGCGCGGGCCGGGCGCGGTTCGCGGAGGTCGACCTCTTCGTGGACCCCGACATCAGCGTGCGCGACGCACACGAGGTGGCGGCGGCGATCGAGGATCAGGTCCACGGCCAACTCGACGAGCTCATCACCACGCTGCACGTCGAACCTTACGTGGCGGGGGTGCGCGATGGATCGCGCACGCCGCGCGACGAGTACCCGCCCGGCCCCAGCCGGGCCAGCGACAGCGACAGCTGAGCGCTGTCGGGGTCGACGAACCGCAGCGGGGCGTCGGCCCATTCGCGGCCGGCGTAGTCGACGCCCACGCGCGGCGTCGCTACCACCCGCGGTGGTGGACGGCCCGGGTGGAGCGTCAGCGGTGGTCTGTCGAGGGGCGCGCCGAGCAGCCGCCGGTCGATGTCGAGCAGTCGCGTCAGTCGGCCCGGACCGTCGCCGCGCCCGGCGTCGCCGAGCCCGCGCGTTCCCGGCGCCGGCTCGAGCGCGCGCACCAGCACCGCCTGCGCCTCGCCATCGGCGCCGGTGACCACGTTGAACAGCTCGTGCAGCCCGTACACCAGGTAGACGTAGGCGTGCCCGGCTCGGCCGAACATGACCTCGGTCCGCCTGGTGCGCCCCTTGGCCGCGTGGCAGGCCAGGTCGTGCGGTCCCACGTAGGCCTCGGTCTCGACGATGCGTCCACTGCGCACCACGCCGTCTCGACCCACGACGCGCAGCGTGGCGCCGAGCAGGCTGGGCGCCACGACCTCGGCGGGGCGGGCGTAGAAGTCGAGCGGGTAGGCCGGTGGCGAGCCGATGTCGCTCACTCCACGCTCTTGAGCCCGCGGCCATCCCAGCCGGCGTAACTGTAGAAACGACCGGGCACCCGGTCGCGCAGGTAGTTCGCGAGCGGCTGGCGCAGCGGCGGGATGGGGATGATGCGCTCGACCTCGTCGACCGGGACGAAGCGCGCCTCCACGATGAAGCCGTCGGGATCGCGGGGGTTGAGGAGCCCGTCGTAGACGGCCAGGAAGGCGAACGAGACGGCCCGATCGTTGCGCCGCTGGTCCTCGACGTGGACGGCGTAGGCGAGGTGCACGATGGTGGTGAGTTCGAGCCCGGTCTCCTCGCGCACCTCGCGGCTCAGCGCGTCGATCGTCGACTCGCCGGGCTCGACGACGCCACCGGGCAGGGTCCAGCGGACGTTGCCGTAGCCTTGCCAGTCGTTGCCGACGAGGAGCACCCGGCCCTGCGCGTCGAGCAAGATGGCGGCGGCGACCACGAACTCACGCCGTGCCACGCCTCGCCTCCCTCGTCTCGGCCGCCCGCTCCTCCAGCATCGCATCGCCGCGTTGGGCGAGCTGCCGGGCCTCGTCGGCGCGAGCGAGCGCCTCGGTGAGGGGCTCGAGGCCGCCCGCCAGGACGCCCGCGAGATCGTGGGTGGTGTAGCCGATCCGATGGTCGGTGACGCGCGACTGCGGCACGTTGTAGGTGCGGATCTTCTCCGAGCGCTCGCCGCTGCCGATCTGCACCAGCCGCGCCTCGCGCTCCTCGGCCTGAGCCCGGGCGCGCTCGCGCTCCAGCAGCCGCGCGCGCAGGACCGTGAGCGCCTTCTCCTTGTTCTTGTGCTGCGACTTGCCGTCCTGGCAGGTGACGACGAGCTCCTCGGCGCTGCCGGGCTTGTAGGTGATGCGGACGGCGCTGTCGGTGGTGTTGACCGACTGGCCGCCGGGGCCGGAGGCGCGGTAGACGTCGACGCGATAGTCGCTGGGGGAGAGCGCCAACTCCGCGTCCTCGCCTACCGGGAGCACCGCCACGGTGATGGTGCTGGTGTGGATGCGACCTTGCGCCTCGGTGCTCGGGATGCGCTGGACGCGGTGCACGCCGGACTCGTACTTGAACGCGCGGTAGGCGCCGCGTCCGCGCACCTCGAAGGCGGCCTTCGACAGGCCGCCGACCTCGGTGACATGGCTGTCGAGCGGCTCGACGGTGAAGCCGAGCAGGTCGGCGTAGCGCTGGTACATGTTCATCACGTCGGCCGCGAACAGCGATGCCTCGTCGCCGCCGGCGGCGGCGCGTAGCTCGACGATCACGTCGTCGTCGTCGAAGGGGTCGGCGGGCAGCAGCGCACGCTGCAGGCTCGACTCCAGCTCGGCGGCCTCGGCGTCGAGCTGCGCGAGCTCCTCCTGGGCGGCCTCGGCCATCTCGGGATCGTTCACGAGCGCCGCCGCGTCGTCGCGCTCACGCCGCACGCGCTGCAGCGCGCGGGCGGCCTCCGCGGCCGGCTTCAAGGCGCCGTAGCGCCGCATCAACGCCCGGTAGCGGCCTTGGTCCGCGAGCACGACGGGGTCGGCGAGCTGGGCCTCCAGTGCGGTGAACTCGTCGAGGACAGGGTCCAGAGGGAGGCTCATCGAGGCAAGTCTACCGTGACGTCGCTGGCGCTCCCGGTACCGGGCGGTGCGACGCCCCTGGCGCTCGATCGAGCGCGCCCCGCGTGCGCGAGGCTGCGCCTTGGTCTCAACGAACGGTGACGACCACGAGCCCTTGCCAGCGGGCGAAGCGGGCGTCTTCGGAGCGGGCGTCGTACGTCCCGGCTGCCAAGTGCTGTGGCGGCGCGCTCACCAGGGCGTCGAGCACCGCCTGGCGCAGGCTGGAGCGCGACAAGGAGGGCGGCAGCGCCAGCGCGGCCACCTCCTCGAAGGCGCGTTGCAGCAACACGAGCGCGTCGTCGACCGCCGCCACGCTGGCGCGCGCGCTGGGCTCGAGGCGCACCCCCGCGACGGCCAGCCGCTCGCTCACCGCTGCGGCAGCCGCGCGGTTCGGGTGCTCCGCGGGCAGCACTTCGAGCACGCTCACCGGCGCGGCCGCCGTGGCGACCTGCCACCATGGGTCGCCCGCTGCCGGCGGTTGGCTGGGACCCTCGGGAGCGACGCGCAGGCGTGTCCATACGGCGCTCGGGATCGTCTCGGAGCGCACGTACACCGGTCCCAGCCAGCCGCGGCGCCGCAGCCCGTCGAGCGCGAGCGCCGTGTCGCGCCCCAGACCCCAGACCACCACGGCGCCAGGCGCACGCGTCGCCGCCCACAGCGCCTCGGGCGTGAGGACGGTGGCCGAAGGCGAGTAGCGCACCGTGCCCACCGGTTCGCGGCCCGCGTCGGCCAGCGCCCGCTCGAAGCTCTCCGCGGCGTCGTGGCCGAAGGCGTTGTCGAGGGTCATCAGCGCCAGCGCATGCTTGCCTTCCTCGGCCACGTGCACAGCGATCGCCGTGAGCTGGGTGCGCGTATCGGGCCGCAGCGGCAGTGTCCAGCGGCGGTCGCCAGGATGCACGCCGTCGAGTCCGAGCAGCACCACGCCGGTGGCCTCGGCCAGCTCGGCCACGCGCGCGCCGGCCGCCGGCACACTGCAGCACACCAGTGCCAGGGCGCCCTGATCGATCAGCTCGCGTGCGATCGCCTCGGCGCGCCGCGGATCGCCGCCGTCGTCGCGGACGTCGACGACGAACGGCGCGCCGTAGACGCCGCGCCGAGCGAGTGCCGAGGCAGCGAACTCGGCGGCGCGCGCCTGCTGCGCGCCGAGCGGGCTGCCGGCGCTGGACGAGACGATGACGCCGACCAGCCAGGTCGGCGTCGGCGCGGGCTGGGCGAGGCCGACGAGGGCGATCGTCAGCAGCGTGGTCGCGGCGGCCAGGCGGGCCAGCGCGTGGACGGGTGCTTGGAGGCAGCGGTGTGGCGACATCGGCACCGTCGTACCCGAGCGGCGCGTGAGAGGCATGTGTCAGGTGGTGCGCCCGGCAGGCACCCGCCGCCGCGGCCGTGCAACACTTCGGCGGCCCGAGTCGGTGGTGGTGGTCTTCGGCGGGTCTGGCGACGGGAGTCTCGGCGTAGGGTTGCGTTGATCATGGTTTCGAGGTCGTGGAGTTGATCGACGATGGCGTCGAAGGTTGGCGGTTCGGCCAGGAACATGGCTGAGGCTTGCATCTGTCGCTAGTCGTCGTGGAGGAGCGTTCGTTGTGTGCCGTCGGGCGCGAGTCGGAGGGCTCCGCGGCCGCAGTCTTCATAATGGACGCCCCCGCTGCGAAACCGTTTGGCCTTCATGTCGATCACGTGCGCGAGGGCCGACGTTGCGGCGAGTGCCTGTCGGCCGATGGACGGGTGGGTGCTGAGCCGGTGGAGGTCGTACCAGTGTCGGGCGTAGCGTTCCTGGAGGGCTCGATGGGGGCGTGCGAGTTCGGTGTGCGGCGCGCGGGGCTCGGTGCCGCCTCGGGTCCCGAACTCGAGGCGGACCTGCAGCTCGATGTAGGGCGGTTCGCTATTCTGAGGGAGCACGCTCGGGTACACGATGCGAATCGATGCGGCTTCAGCGAGGACCTCGGGGCGATGCCACGATGGCAACGTGACCGACGCGTGGTCGCTCACGTACGGAGCGACCACCGCTTTGAGGTAGTGGTTGAGGTTCTCGGCAGCTTGCTCGTTGAGTGCCTTGCGGCGGCTGTTGCTGATCGAGTCGTCGAGGGGGTCCTTGGCGCCGCCGAGGATGCGTGGCTCTTGGGTGCTGACGGTGACGTCGACGTCTTCACTGAATCGGTCGCTGGCGCGGTAGACCTTGCTGAGACTGGTGCCGCCGTTGAACGCGCAGTCGGGTGCGTTCGGTTGGCGGAAGACAAGGCCGCAGCCGTCCACGGGGGGACGGGTCACTCCCGTGACGGCCATAGCGTCCTAGACGCTGCGTCTTGATGGTGCGCCCGGCAGGAATCGAACCTGCGGCACGAGGCTTAGGAGTCCCCTGCTCTATCCACTGAGCTACGGGCGCACGAGCGCTATCGACCCGGCTCCCACGATCGGGCCGACGACACTCGAGTGTACCGGAGAGCCCCGGGCGCCGTCAGCGCTGGCGCCGACAGGGTGCGGCCGACAGGGCCCGGCCGGCGGGGCCCTGTCGGCCGACCGCGAGCGGCGCTCGTGGGCGCCAGGGTGCGCGCCCAAAGAAGGATCAGGCCCACTCCGCAGTATGTGTGTTTCATGAATGCAGAATGGGACCGTAAGCCCAGACGCGATCGTTGCGGGCTGCGGCGCCTATGCTGCCGATATGAAGGTGTATCGGGCCACCATCGATCACCCCGACCGGTCGCCCGCCGCGCCGGCGTCGGCGGATGGGGGGCGAGCGGCATGATGCACGTGTTCCTGACCGCCCTCGCACTGCTGTTCTGGGTCGTCATCGCCCACGGCCACACCTGGGTGTTCACGGCGATCGCCATCAGCGCGATCTGGAACGACTACCGTCAGCGCCACGTGCGGGCCGCGGCGCCGGCCGCCTC
>SLRS01000090.1 GCA_007130855.1 Trueperaceae bacterium
CGTCACGGTCCGTCTGCAGTCAGCCGCCGATCAGAAGTGCCAGTTGAAGCCGGCGCGCCCGACGAAGCCGGCAGTGAACGCGGGCATGATCCGGATGGCCGGCCCGAGTTCGAGGAACACGCCGCCCTCGGGCAGGTTGAGTTCGCCCAGGCGGTACTCGCCGCCGACGAAGGCGTCGATGCTGAAGCCCAGTGCCACGGCGCCGATGGCGATGTTCGGGCCCCCGCCGACGTACACGTCGATCGGCACCATGCCCGTGTCCACGTCCAGGTTGTACAGGACGTCAGCACCGATGCCGAGGCCGGTCCCGACGCCGACCAGTCCGAAGTAGCTGAAACCGAGGTTGCCACGGACGTCGAGGTTGGGGAAGACGTTCTCGACGCCGAAGTGCACTTGGGCACCAGGGTAGCCGCCGCTGACGCCCGCCCAGAAGCCAGACTGCGCGAAGACGCCGCCGGTGCCGAGCGCGGCGATGGCGATGAGGGAGATGAGGAGCTTACGCATGCGGACCCTCCAGAGTGAACTGAGAAACGGGATGCTTCTCGTCTACCACGTTATATCACGATCGGCACACGGCTCCGGGTGGGAATGGTTACAGGTAGGAGCCGGTCTGTGGCGGTGCGCGGCACCTCAATCGCGTCCGCTGCTGCGTTCGCGCCACCTGCGTGCGGCGTCGCGCGGCAGCGGTCTGGCGTGGTTGCAGGCCGGCAGCAGCCCCCAGCGCGCGACGTGCGCAGCGAGCAGCGCCGCTTCGTCGGCCTGCGGCACGCGGCTGAAGCGGTAGCGCCAGAAGACCGCTCGCTCACGCAAGCAGCCGGGCCGCGACAGGTGCTGGCGCAGCCGGTTGGGCACGTCGGTCGCCGACTGACCGATGTAGATGAGGCACCGTTCGGCGTCGGCCACCTCGTACACGCCCGGCATGGCGTCGCGACCGCGCGCGGCCGGGAGCCGCTCGAGAAGTCTCCAGCGAGCGGCGATCGCCACGTCAGGCCTCGTAGCCGAGTTCGCGCAGGGCGTCGCGATCGTCGCGCCACGCGCGCCGCACCACGACCTCGAGGTCGAGGTAGACGCGCTGCTGCATGAAGATCTCGAGCTGCTTGCGGGCGGTGCGGCCGATCTCCTTGATCATCGCGCCGCCGCGCCCGAGCACGATCGGCCGGTGGCCCTGCTTCTCGACCCAGATCTCGGCGTGCAGGTAGAGCGGCTCGTCACCGTCCGCAGCGGGCTCGCGCCACTCGTCCACCACCACTGCCACGGCATAGGGCAACTCCTGTCGCAGATGGGTCATCACGCTCTCACGGATCAGTTCGGCCGCCCACACCTCACGCGGCTGATCGCTGCGCACGTCTTCGGGGAAGTAGAACGGGCTCTCGGGCAGCAGGTCGAGGAGATCGTCGCGCAGCGCATAGACTTGGTCGGGGTCGTTGAGCGCCGAAATGGTGATCACGCGTTCGGCAATCGGCGCCAGGTCGCGATAGAGCGACAGCGCCTCGTCGGGATACTTTGCAGCGTCGACCTTGTTCCCCAGCAACCAGACGCGCGTGGCGGGATCGAGACCCTTGAGCAGGCGCGCCACGTCCTTGTCCTCGTCGCTCGGGGGACGGCGCAGGTCGACCACCCACAAGACCGCCTCGACGTCGATCACGCTCTCGCGCACGGCGCGGTTCATGGCGCCATCGAGGCGGGTGGCGCCGCGGTGGTAGCCGGGGGTATCGACGAAGACCAGCTGGCGCTGGTCGGCCGAGTAGATGCCGCGCACGCCTCGCCGCGTGGTCTGCGGCTTGCTGGTGATGGGGGCGACCTTCACGCCCAGGATGGTGTTGAGCAGCGTCGACTTGCCGACGTTCGGCTTGCCGATGATGGCGACGAAGCCGGCACGGGTGGCGCCCGGATCGTCGACGAGCGCCGCGCCCGCGCCCTCCGGCCGATCGGCGCTGTCGACGTGGTCGGCCCGGTCCTCGAGGTGGTCGTCGGTCATGGCGGTCCCTTCCGCGCTCGGTCGAGGCCACCGTGCGCGCACGCCGTCGAGGGCGTGCGCGAGTGGCGGTGTCGTCTCACTGCAATCGTAAGCCAAGAAGCGCGAGGGCCCTGGTTCAGGACCCTCGCGCTGCGTGTGGTTGCGGGGACAGGATTTGAACCTGTGACCTTCGGGTTATGAGCCCGACGAGCTACCAGACTGCTCCACCCCGCGGCGGACGCAAAAGCAATCTTACACCCAGGCCTCGCGCCATGTCAACGAGCGGTGAGCGTTCGAGCGCGGCTCATTGCCCCCCCGTGACCTCGAGGTTCACGCCGGTCACATAGGCCGTATCGTCGCTGAGCAGCAGTATCACCGCGTCCGCGACCTCCTCGAGGGTCCCCAGCCGGCGCATCGGCACCGAGGCGATCATCTGCTGCTCGACGATGCTCGGATCGCCGTCGAAGTACTGCGAACCGGCGGCAGCCTGGAGCTCGGTCTGGCGCGTCCACATGAAGCCGGGGCCGATCAGCGAGGGTGAGACCGCGTTGACGCGGATGTGGTCGGGGGCCAGGTCCCTGGCGGCGGTCTTGGTGATCCCGATGACCGCGAACTTCGAGGCGCCGTACGCCAGCATGTTGGGCGGACCGATGATCCCGGCGTAGCTCGCGGTGTTGACGATCGCCCCGCCGCCCGCCTCGCGCATGTGCCGCGAGACCGCCTTGAGCACGTTGAAGACGCCTACCACGTTGATGTCGATCACCTTGCGGAAGTCCTCCTCCGGGTAATCGAACGTCTTGACGAACGCGCCCTGGTAGCCCGCGTTGTTGAAGAGGTAATCGATACGGCCGAAGCGCGTCACCGCGCGCGACACGGTGGCAGCGACCTGCTCGCCGTCGGTGACGTCGCAGCAGTAGGCTTCGACGTCGCTCCCGTGGGCGCGCAGGGCCTCGGCGACGGCGGCCATCTTCGCCTCGTCGACATCGACGAGGGCGACGTTCCCCCGACTGGATGCGAAGCGCTCGGCTGTGGCCCGACCGATGTCACCGGCGCCGCCCGTGACGAGAAGGGTCCTGCCGGTGAAGTCATAACTGGCTCTCGACATGGTGTTCACGCTCCCGTGGAAAGGTTGGTCGCTGCCGTCTTCAGCGTCGCCCCAGGCTACGCGTGGCCACCACGTCGACGCCCGTTCCGTGCGCGTCGCGCAGGACGACGTCGCCGAGTTCGACAGGCGCCTCGAGTCGCAGCGTGTGCAGCGTCGCGCAGACCTCGCGCATCAGGTGCTTGGGGATGGCTTCGGCCGTCGCCACCGGTAGCCGCGGCCACGGTGCCCCCTCGATGGCGACGGTGGTGGTGACGAAGCGGCGCGGATCGACGTGCTCCTGGCGCGCGAAGGTGTCGCCGCGCTTGCACGATTGACCGCGCACCTCGATGATCTCGTCACCTTCGGTCTCGACCTCGAGGCGACAGCCGAGGGGGCAACCGATGCACAGGTAGTGGCTCGTCTCGGTCATGCTGCGGCCTCCTCGCGCGGCACCACGTCGACGTGCAGGTTCCCGCCGTGGAAGCCCTGCAAGAAGCGTGGCCGCACCTTCAGCGTCACCATCTCGCCCGGCACCACGTAGCGCAGCGGGCGCTCGTACACCTCGCCGAGGCGCAGGCTGCACGGTGCCAGCGACTTGGTCACGCGCAGGAACACGGTGTGCTCCCGGTCGGTGGTGATGGTGTGGGGGACACAGGAGCGGACGTTGCGGCCCGGCACGAGCCGTACGTTGTCGGCGCTGCTGCGGCGGCCGCTGGCGAAGGCACCCGCGCCGCCGCCGGCGAGCTGCGACTCCTGGCTCACCCAATCCACCAGGTCGTGGATGTGCACGGTGTTACCGCAGGCGAACACGCCGTCGCGCGAGGTCTCCATGGTGCTCGTCACCACCGGTCCGGTGGTGACTGGATCGAGTCGCACGCCGAGCGCGCGGGCGAGCTCGTTGTCGGGGATCAGGCCGATCGACACGAGCAGCGTGTCGCAAGGCACCTCCCAGGCTTCGGCCATACGCGGGCGCAGTGCCTCGTCCACCGGCGCCACGCTCACCTTGTCGACCCGGTCGTGACCGTGGATGCGGACGACGGTGGTGGAGAGGTGGAGTGGGATGTCGAAGTCGTGCAGGCACTGCACCACGTTGCGGGTCAGGCCGTTGGCGTGGGGCATCAACTCGAACACCCCCACCACCTCGGCGCCCTCGAGCATCAGGCGTCGCGCCATGATCAGACCGATGTCGCCCGAGCCGAGGATGGCCACCCGGCGGCCGGGGAGGTAGCCGGCCATGTTGACGAGCTTCTGCGCGAAGCCGGCGGTCATCACGCCCGCGGGCCGCGTGCCGGGGATGCGGATCGCCTCGCGCGTGCGTTCGCGGGCCCCCATCGCCAGCACCACCGCGCCGGCGTCGACCTCGGTGCGGCCGTGGCGGCCCGAGAGCAAGCTCACGCGCCGTGTCGGGTCGACGTCCAGGACATACGCGTCCGTGACGATGTCGACGTCGTGCTCGAGTACCCGCTCCAGGTAGCGCTGCGCGTAAGCGGGGCCGGTGAGCTCCTCCTTGAAGTGGTGCAGGCCGAACCCGTGGTGGATGCACTGCTGCAAGATGCCGCCGGGCTCGGACTCGCGGTCGACGATGAGCACTCGCTCGGCGCCCTGCTCGCGGGCGCCGACGGCCGCCGCCAGGCCGGCGGGGCCGCCGCCCACGACCACCACGTCGTAGCGCCGCTCGAGCTGCCACGGCTGCAGGTCAGGCATGCTCCACCTCCAGGCGCGGCAGCGTGATCCACGAGGCGCCTCCGCGTTTGGTCACGTCGGAGACCTCGACGTCGAGCGTCTCGGCCAGCAGGCGCATGCAGCGCCAGGCGCAGAAGCCTCCCTGGCAGCGCCCCATGCCGGCGCGGGTCCGGAACTTGATCCCGTCCATGGTGCGTGCGCCGCGCTCGATCGCGTGGAGCACCTCGCCCTCGGTGACGATCTCGCAGCGGCAGGCGATGCGGCCGAAGCGTGGATCGCCGCGCACCACGCGGGCCTGCTCCTCGGCATCGAGCTGGGCGAAGCGGATGGGCGCGTCGATGCCGGGCACGAAGCCGTCGTCGTGTTCGAGCCCGAGCCCCTCGCCCTGCAGCAGCTCCACCACGTCGAGCGCGATGGCCGGCGCGGCGGTGAGTCCCGGCGACTGGATGCCGATCACGTTCACGAAGCCCGGCACCCGGGTGGTACCGATGGCGAAGTCCTCGTCGGCGGCGACCGCGCGCACGCCGGCGAACTCGGCGATGCAGTCGCCCTCGCTGATCCCCGGCGCGAGCCGCTGCGCCCCCTCGAACACCGCCCGCGCGCCCTCCGCGCTGGTGGTGAGATCGGTCGCCTCGGACCAGGTCGCCGTCGGGCCCACCATCAGCGTGCCGTCGTAGGTGGGGATCACCAGGATCCCCTTGGACGTCGGCGAGGGGCAGGGGAACACCACCCGCGTGACGAAGCCCACGAGCCGCTTGTCGAGCAGGTACTCCTCGCCCTTGCGGAAGCGCAGGCCGGCCTCCTCGGCGCCCACCATGCGCGCGACGGCGTCGCCATGCACGCCCGCGGCGTTGACCACGAAGCGCGCGTCGAGAACACCGCGGTCGGTGGTCACGGTGAAGCCGTCGTCGCGCCGCTCGATGGCGCTCACGGTGTGCTCGAGCAGCAACGTCAAGCCGTTGCGGACGGCGTTCTCGGCGAGGGCGAAGCAGGCCTCGTACGGGTTCACGACGCCGCTGGTGGGCGCGTGCAGCGCCTGCTTGACGTCGTGCGAGAGGTTGGGCTCCTCGCGCTGCAGGCGCTCGGGTTCCCACAGTTCGAGGCCGCTGACGCCGCGCCGCCGGCCTTGATCGAGGAGCATGTGCAGGTGCTCGATGTCGCCATCGTCGAAGGCGACCGTGAGGTCGCCGATGCGCGAGTAGCCGAAGGGGAGGTCCTGGGCGAGCTCGTCCCACAACTGGTTGCCACGCCACTCGGTCGCGCCCTTGTAACTGCCCTCGTGGGCGCGATGGCCGCCGTGGATGATGCCGCTGTTGGCCTTGCTGGTCCCCAGCCCAACTTCGCACTCGCGGTCGATCAGGGCCACGTGCAGCCGATAGCGCGTCAACTCTCTCGCGATGGCGCAGCCGACGACCCCCGCGCCGACGATGGCGACGTCGAATCGCATGGTTCGGTCCTCCCTCTGGCACCGCGGCGCGCGGGCTACCCGCCTCGCGGGCAGGGCACGCGGGCCCTGGCCAGGCTAGTCTGACGCGACGGGAACGACTAGTGGCGCGCGTCCCACCGCAGGGCCGGCGCTCCGCGCAGTGCGGCGTTCCGGTCAGCGGCAATCATGCACCGAGCGCCCGCCTGGCCGCGCGGCGCAGTTCGCGCAGCGCTCGATCGAGGTGAGAGCACGTGTCCAACAGCGTCACCGTCCCCAGCTTCGAACTCGCCCCCGGGCTCAGCATCTCGCGTGTCCTCACCGGTCTGTGGCAGGTGGCCGACCTGGAGCGCGACGGCACCACGCTCGACCCCGACACCGGCGCCGCGGCCATGGCCGCCTACGCCGACGCAGGCCTCACCAGCTTCGACATGGCCGATCACTACGGCTCGGCCGAACTCGTCGCCGGTCGCTTGCGCGCGCGACGAGCGCCGTCGCGGCCGGTCCAGCTGCTCACCAAGTGGGTCCCTAGCCCCGGTCCGCTGACCGAGCGCGACGCGCGCGCTGCGGTCGATCGGGCGCGCAGCCGCCTGGGCGTCGAGCGGCTCGACCTGCTGCAGTTCCACACCTGGTCGTACGCGGACCCGAGCTGGATCGACGCCCTGTTCTGGCTCGACGAGCTTCGTCGCGAAGGGCTGATCGCCCACCTCGGGCTCACCAACGTCGACAGCGCGCATCTGCGGCTGGTGCTCGCCAGCGGCATCCCGATCGTCAGCAACCAGGTTGCCTGCTCGCTGCTCGATCGACGCTTCGAGGGGGCCATGCAGACGCTCTGTCTTGCATCGGGCGCGCGACTCCTCGGGTATGGCACGGTCGCCGGCGGGCTGCTCGGCGAACGTTGGCTAGACGCGCCGGAACCCTCGGCTGCAGAGCTGGCGACCTGGTCGCAGATGAAGTACTTCCGCTTCGTGCAGGCCGCCGGTGGTTGGGAGCCGTTCCAGGCCCTGCTGCGGGCGCTCGCGCAGGTCGCCGGACGGCTCGGCGTGTCGATGGCCAACGTGGCCACACGCTACGTGCTGGAGTCACCCGCGGTCGCCGGTGTGATCGTGGGTGCCCGCCTGGGGCGTAGCGCCCATCTGGACGACACCCTGCGGCTGTTCGACTTCGAGCTCGACGACGAGGCCCGCGCGACGCTGGCGCCGGCGCTGGCGCAACTCGCCCCCCTCCCCGGCGACTGCGGCGACGAGTACCGCAAGCCGCCGTTCCTGACCGCCAGTGGCGATCTGAGCCACCACGTCGAGCGCTTCCCGGCCCCGTACCCGACCGCCCCCGGTGCGCTGCCGGACCGCACCCAGGTGCGCTCGGGCACCACCTGGGAGCAGCTTGCCGGCTATTGCCGGGCCCTGCGCCGCGGCGAGCGGGTACTCGTGTCGGGCACCACCGCGACGCACGGCGAGCGGCTGCTCGGCGGCAACGACCCGGCGGCCCAGACGCACGCGGTGATCGACAAGATCGAGGGCGCCCTCGCCTCGGTGGGAGCGCGTCTCGAGCACGTGGTGCGCACGCGCGTCTTCGTCTCGGACGTGGCCAATTGGGAGCCGTGCGCGCGTGCGCACGGCGAGCGCTTCGGTGACGTGCGCCCGGTGAACACGATGGTGGAGGCGCGCCTCATCGGCCCGGAGTACCTGGTGGAGATCGAGGCCGAGGCGATCGTCGACGACTGAGCGCTCGCAGCGCGGGCTCAGCCGACCGCCCCGGTCGACGGCTCCAACCACTCTTCACCGGCGTCGAGCAGCGCCCGCAGCGCGGCCACCGCCTGGTCGAGGTCGCTCTCGCGGGTGTAGAGCGCGACCGGCGCCAGCCGCACCAGGTCGGGCCCGCGGAAGTCCGGCACCACACCCCGCCGCCGCAGCGCGGCCGCGATCGAGGCCGCGCGCGCATGGGCGAAGGCGAGGTGGCCGCCGCGTTCGGGGTGAGGCCGGGGAGTCACCACCCGAACCTCCGGCACCTGCTGCTCGAGCAGCAGCAGCAGTCGCTCCGTGAGCGCCAGCGAGCGCGCTCGAACGGCGTCGACGCCGACCTCCTCGAACACCGCCAAGGCCCCCTCCAACCCGGCGAGCGCCAGGATGGGCGGGGTGCCGAGCTGCAACCGTCCGGCGCCGGCGGCGGGCGTGAAGGCGCTCGCCATCGCGAACTGCGTCTCCTTGTCGTGCCCCCACCAGCCCGGGAGGCCCGGCCCGCGGGCGTGATGCCGGCGGTGGAGGAAGAGCCCGCCGGGCGCACCGGGCCCGGCGTTGAGGTACTTGTACGAGCACCACACCGCCGCGTCGACGCCATCGTCGTGCAGCGTGTGCGGCATGGCGCCGATCGAGTGCGCTGCGTCCCACAGCGCCAGCGCGCCGGCAGCGTGCGCTGCGGCGGTGAGGCGCCGCACGTCGAAGCGCTGTCCCGAGCGGTACTGCACCACCGGCATGAGCATCGTGGCGATACCGCCTCTGGCCAGTTCGGCCTCGACGTCGACGGCGTCGATGGTGTAGCCGTCGCGCGAGGGTACCAGCCGCATGGTCCCGCCGCCGCGCTCGGCCCACGCCCGCAGCGCGTAGAGGTCGGTGGGGAAGTCGAGCGCGCTGGCGAGCACGTCACGGCGGCCGGCTTCGGGGCGGTGCAGCGTGGCCAGGAGCTGGTGCAGGTTCACCGTGATCGAACCCGTCGCGATCACCTCGTCGGGGTGTGCGCCCACGAGCCGGGCCAGTGCCGGCGAGAGCCGCTCGGCCAGGCCGAACCAGTCGTCCCAGGCCGCCACGCCGTGGACCTGCCACTGTCGCAGCCGCCGCTCGATGGCGGCCTGCGCGGCGGTGGGGAGCACGCCCAACGAGTTCCCGTCCAGGTAGATACCGCGCGGCAGCGTGAAGGCGTCGAGGCGCGGCAGCCGCCGCGGATCCGCCACGGGCCTCAGCCCAGCGGGCGCAGCAGCGCCCGGACCGGCGAGGCGTCGGCCGTCGGCAGCCGCAAGGGCAGGCAGAGGAGTTCGAAGACGCCCTCGGGTATCGCCGCCAGGGCCAGCCCCTCCACGATCCACAGCCCCTGGCGCGCGCAGGCGGCGTGCACCGGCAGCGGCTTGGAGGTGAAGGCGTCGACGCTCGGTGCGTCGGTCCCCAGCAGGCGCACGCCGCGCTCGGCCAAGGCCTCCACCAAGGCCACCGAGAGCGGCCGGTAAGTCGGGAAGGCGGGCCAAGCGTCGCGCTGGCCCGTCTTGAGCAGCACCCGCGTGAACGGTTCGCTCTCGGCGAGGCGCTCGAGCGCCGCCAGCAGGGCATCTGCCCCCACCGCTTCGACGTCGCTCGCAGCCGA
>SLRS01000195.1 GCA_007130855.1 Trueperaceae bacterium
CCCGGCCTCGCCGCCATCCTCACCCCCTGGTTCGCCTTCCTCGGCGGCGCCGCCGCCTGGATCTTGCACCTCACGGTCGGCTACTCGCTCTCCGAGATCGCCTGCGGCAGCGAGCGGCTCGATCTGACGCTGCTGGGCCTGCCGGGGCCGGAGTTCCTCGGCTACGCCCTGACGCTCCTGGCCGGCCTCACCGCGGTCGCCGCCGCGATCACGGCGTTCACGTACTTCCCCGACGGCGTCCGCGACGATCCGGTCGATGCGCCCGGCGCCCTCGAGGTCCTCGGCCGGCGCCGCTTCATGGCCTATGCGGGCCTCATCATGAACGGCATCTTCCTGATCGCCATTCTCGCCGGTGGCCTGCCGTTCATGTTCCTGCGGACCTGCACCTCGTGATGGGCGCCTGGAACCTCGACCCGCTCGTCATCGTCGCTCTGGTGCTGGCCGCTGGCCTCTACGCGCGCGGGGTGGCGACGCTGTGGCGCCGCGGCGGCACCGGCACGCTCGTGAGCCGCGCCCAGGTCGGTGCCTTCGCGGCGGGCATCTACCTGTTGGCGGTGGCGCTGATATCGCCCCTCGATGCCCTGGCGCACGTGCTCTTCTCGGCGCACATGGTGCAGCACGTGGTGCTCATGCTCATCGTCGCACCGTTGCTGGTGCTCGGTGCGCCGCTGCTGCCGGTCCTCTGGGGCCTGCCGCGGCGCTGGCGGTTGGCACTGGCTCGGGGCTGGAATGCCCGCCGCTGGCTCGGCAGGGCGTGGCACGCCCTGACCGGTCCGGTGGTGGTGTGGTGCGTGCTCGCGGCGACGCTCTGGCTCTGGCACCACCCGGTGCCCTACCAGGCGGCCGTGCGCCACGGCGCCGTGCACATGCTCGAACACGCCACGATGCTGGGCGCGTCGCTGCTGTTCTGGTGGGTGGTGCTGCAGCCGGCCGGCCGGCGCCGCATCGACGGTGGGACCGCGGTGCTCCTGGTGTTCGCCACCAAGGTGCAGAGCGCGACGCTCGGGGCGATGATCACGTTCCTCCCGAAGCCGCTCTATCCGGTCTACGAGGCCGGCGTGGCGGCGTGGGGCATGACGCTGATGCAGGATCAGCATCTCGCCGGCCTGATCATGGGGACGGTCAGCGGCCTGGCGTACCTGATCGCCGGCTCGGTCATGTTCCTGTCGTGGTTGCGCACGCTCGAGCGGCGCTCACGGCCGCCCGGTGCGAGGCACGCGCCGCCGCTGGTGCGGGCGCCCCGCCTCGACCTCGAGCGGCCCGCGCGCTGAGGCTGCCCGTGGCGCCTCGGCGCCGACTGTCAGGGCGTCACCGTATCGCCGTACCGCTCCCGATCGAGCGCGGCAGCACCAGGTTGAGGACCACGCCGGCGATGCCTGCCAGGCCGATGCCCTCGACGCTGAACTGGCCCACGTGGAAGGCCATGCCGCCGACGCCGAACACCAGCACCACCGCGGCGATGATCAGGTTGCGGCTATCGCTCAGATCGACCTGGGCGCGCACCAGCGTGGCCATGCCGACGACCACGATGGAGCCGAACAGGATCACCAGGATGCCGCCCATCACCGGTGTGGGAATCGTGGCCAGCACCGCGCCGAGCTTGCCCACGAACGCCAGCAGCATCGCCAGGACCGCAGCGACGGTCATCACCAAGGGGTTGAACGCCTTGGTCAGTGCCACCGCACCGGTGACCTCGGAGTAGGTGGTGTTGGGCGGGCCGCCGAGGAAGCTCGCCAGGCTGGTGGCGAGACCGTCGCCCAGCAGGGTGCGATGCAGGCCCGGCTTCTCGAGGTAGTCCTTGCCCGTGACGGCGCGGATGGCGACGAGATCGCCCACGTGCTCGATCGCGGGCGCGATCGCCACCGGCAGGATGAACAGGATCGCGGGCAGCGAGAAGACGGGCAGCACGAACGACGGGAACGCGAACCATGCGGCCTCGTAGATCGGCGTCAGGTCCACCATGCCGAGCAGCGCCGCGCTCGCGTAGCCGACCGCCACCCCCACCAGGATCGGCACCAGCCTGAGCAGCCCGCGCCCGAACAGGGCCGTGACCATCGTGGCGAGCAGCGACACGAGCGCCACCCCGATGGCGCGGCCGCTGTAGTCGCCCACCGCCATGCCCGTGGCCATGTCGACCGCTACGGGTGCGAGGGCCAGGCCGATCACCATGATCACGGGTCCCGTCACGATTGGCGGCAGCACGCGCTGCACGATCTCGGGGCCGCGCCAGCGGACCAGTGCCGCAAGCACGACGTACAGCAGGCCGGCCGCCATGAGGCCCGACAGCGTCGCCGCGATCCCGTACTCGGCGACGCCGAAGGCGATGGGCGCGATGAAGGCGAACGACGACGCCAGGAACACCGGCACGCTGAAGCCGGTGACGATCTGGAACAGGAGCGTGCCGGCGCCGGCAGTGAACAGCGCCACGTTCGGATCGAGCCCGGTGAGCAGGGGCACCAGCACCAGCGCGCCGAACGCCACGAACAGCATCTGCGCGCCGATGATCATGGTGCGGGGGGTGAAGGCGGAGGGCGAGGGCTCGGTCACGGGTGGGCTCCTTGGTCAGCGCTGGCGCTGCGTGGGCAGGGGGCATGGGTGAACCTCGTGACGTCGATGGAGGTGACGTCACGACGGGGCGGCGGCATGCGATCAACCGTGGAGTGCGAAGGCTCGCGTTGGGAGGAGACGGGTCGCGCGGCGATGCTGCTCGCTCGGGGCCAGCGGGGCCAGGAACACGGACGCGCTCACGCGGGCATCATACCGCCCGGTGTCGGCGCCGAGCGCGCCACTTCCGGCGTAGGAGACACCCGCGACGCCGCGCTCTCAGGCGCGGCGCGCCTGGTGTCAGCCGTCGCCCAACTCGTGCGGGAGCCGAGCGAGGAGCTCAGCCCAGGCGCGTCGACCTTCGGCGAGGCGGTGGAGCCGGAAGAACTCGTCGGGTGCGTGGATGTTCTCGTCTCCCACGGCGAAGCTGAAGAAGACGGTGGCCATGCCCAGCTGCTCGAGGAAGGTGTCGCAGATGGGCACCGAGCCGCCCAGGCCGATGACCCAGGGTTCGACGCCGTAGGTCGCGTGCAGGCTGCGGGTGACGGCCCGCAGGCCGGGATGGTGGTCGGGCAGGTGGTAGGCACGGGTTCCGTGCTCGCTGCGCGCGACCGCGAGGCTGACGCCTGTCGGGACGTGCCTGCGGAGGTGCCGTTCGATCGCGTCGAGGACGCGTCGAGGGTCTTGGTCGGCGACGAGGCGGCAGGTGATCTTGGCGTGCGCTCGACTGGGGAGGACGGTCTTGGTGCCGGGGCCCGTGTAGCCGCCCCACATGCCGTTGAGCTCGAGGGTGGGTCGGTACCATTGGCGTTCGAGGGTGCTGTAGCCGCGTTCGCCGTAAGTGGCGGGTGCGCCCACCTCGGCGAGGTAGGCGGTGTCGTCGAAGGGCAGCGCGCGGGTGGCGGCGCTCAGGTCGGGCCGGAGCGGGAGCACGTCGTCGTAGAAGCCTTCGACGTTCACGCGGCCGTGCTCGTCGTGAAGGCTGGCGACGAGCTCGGCGAGGGCGTGCAGGGGGTTGGCGAGGGCGCCGCCGTGGCGGCCCGAGTGGAGGTCCTTGCCGGCGCCTCGGAGACTGAGCTCGAGCGCTGCGAGGCCGCGGGTGGAGCGCAGCGTCGTCGGGTGGTCGGCGCGCCACATGCCGCCGTCGGCGCTGACGACGAGGTCGGCCTGCAAGCGGGCGCGCTCGCACAGCGCGAAGGCCGGGAGCGAAGGGCTGCCGACCTCCTCTTCACCCTCGAGCAGGAGCACGATGTTGAGCGGAAGGGCACCGGTGGCGCGGAGGTAGGCGCCGATGGTATCGATGGCGATGGAGAGCGGCGCCTTGTCGTCGCTGATGCCGCGGGCGTAGATGCGGCCGTCGCGGATGCTCGGCTCGAAGGGGGGCGTGGTCCAGGCGTCCACGGGATCGGGGGGCTGGACGTCGTAATGCCCGTACACGAGGATCGTGGGTGCGTGGGGCGCGCCACGCCAGCTGGCGCTCACGATGGGGTTGCCGCTGGTGGCGTGCAGCCTCACGTCGAGCTCGGCCTGCGTGCGCAAGCGCGTGGCGAGCAGCTCGGCGGCCGCATGCACGTCGCCGGCGTGGCGTGGGTCGGCCGAGACGCTGGGGATGCGTGCGAGTTCGAGCAGGGCAGCGAGGTCGCGGTCGTGCGCTCGCTCGAGCTCGGCGAGCACGGCGGGGGGCGCCAGGGGGGTGGTCATCGGCCACCGTCGACGCTGAGCACTTGCCCGGTCACCCAAGCGGCGTAGGGGCTGGCGAAGTAGAGGACCGCGTAGGCGATGTCCTCGGGGGTACCGAGGCGCTTGAGGGCGATGCGCTCGACGAGGGCGCGCTGACCCGCCTCGCCGTAGGAACGCCATTGGCGTTCGGTGGCGGGGTTGGAGCGTACGAAGCCGGGGGCGACGTTGTTGACGGTGATGCTCCAAGGCCCGAGTTCGTGGGCGAGTTGGCGGGTGAGGCCGATCTGGGCGGCCTTGGCGGCAGCGTAGGCCTGGATGCCGGTGAGGCTCACGCCGAGGCCGGCGCCGCTGGAGATGTTGATGATGCGGCCCCGCCCGGCGCGCTTCATGCCGGGCGCGACGGCTTGCGCGAAGGTGAAGGCGGCGTCGACGTTGATGGCGAAGAGGGCGCGCCAGTCAGGCTCGCTGACCTCCTCGAGGGGCCGGCCGACCTGGCCTGCGACGCCGCCGGCGTTGTTCACGAGCACGTGGACGCCGTCGCTGTCGTGCTCGGCTTCGGCCACGAGCTCGAACACGGCGTCACGGTCGGTGACGTCGGTGTGGCGCGCATGGATGGTGCCGTGTCCTTCCGTGGCGCGGACGAGGGTCTCGTGCAGGCCCTCGTCGTCGATGTCGCAGGCCCACACCGTCGCGTGGCGTTGCGCGAAGGCGTGGGCGATGGCTCGGCCGAAGCCGTGTGCGGCGCCGGTGACGATGACGGTGTGATGACAGAAGTCGGCGATCATGATGCGGCAGCGGCGCCGGTCTCGTAGGCATCGCGCAGGGCCTCGAGCTCGTCGAGGTTGGCACGGCTGCGTGCGCGCTGGCCGGCCTCGAGGGCGCGCACGAGTTCGAGGATGCGCGTCACGAGCGGCGCTCGGCGGCCGAGCTCGGCCGCCTGACGCGCGATGGGACCGAGTTGGGCGTCGCCTTCGGTCTGGCGCTGGCGGACGGCGAGATCGCGCCAGACGCCGCTGTGCGTCTTGGCGCTACGGCGGTTGAAGGCCACCATCCGATCGAGCGACGCGTGGCTGACGTGTTCGGCTACGCCCGGCAGGAAGGCGTTCGGATCGAAGCCGTCGAAGGGCTCTGGGGTGACGCGGTGGGCTAGGGCGACGTCGAGCACTTCGCGGGCGATCGCGGCGAAGAGGGGGCGGTAACGGGAATCGGCGTAGCAGTCCGCGATGCCGTCGTCGGTCAGGGCCGTGGCGAAGAGCATGGCGCCCACGGCGAGCTTCGACCAGAGGTAGCCCCAGATGTTGGGCGTGGTGATGGCGCTCGGCTCGAAGTCGCACAGCGTTTCGTGCAGCGCTCGTAGGCGGGGTGTGTCGCTGCCGTCGAGTTCACCGAGGACGAGCGCGCCGCGGCCGCCGTAGTGGACGACGCCGGGCTCGAGGTAATCGGCGCCGAAGTTGACGAAGCAGCCGACGGTGCGCTCAGGCCCGGCGATGGCGGCGATGGTGTGCTCGTTCAGTCCGTTCTGCAGCGACACGACGTGCCCGTCCTCGGCCAGGAACGGGAGCAGGCCCCTGGCGGCGGTCTCGGTGGCGTGGGCCTTGACGCACAGCAGCACCGTGGTGAAGGTGCCGCGGACCTCGTGAGGGAGGTAGGCGGGGGCGTGGCTGGTGAAGGTGTCGATGGGGCCTTGGACGTGGAGGCCGCGTTCGCCGATGGCGCGGACGTGTTCCGGGACGATGTCGATGAAGCTGACGTCGTGACCGGCTCGCTGCAGGTAGGCGCCGATGGTGCCGCCGATGGCGCCGGCGCCGACGACGGCGAGCCTCATGCGTTCCACGGCCCCTCGAGGAGGGCGCGTGTCTCGTCGATGGCGGCGTCCCAGAGGCGCAGCATCGTGTCGTCGTCGCGCTGGTAGGTGCCGCCGAAGTTGCCGTCGCCCACGTAGCGTCTGACTTCGTCCGGGGGGAGGAGGCGGAGGACGTCGGCGTCGAGCGCCGGCTTCTCCTGGTCGGGCAGCGTGACGTCCGCGAGCCTGGTCCAGGGGAAGTTCTCCATCCAGGAGGCGTGGGAGGCATTGCGGGCAACGGCTTGCACGGCTCGCTTCGTGCGGGGCGCGGCCCACCAGTCGTGGAACTTGACGCGCATCTCACGGTGGTCGAGGCCGTATTCGAGGGCCAGCGCGGCGGCTGGTTGGTTGCCGCCGTGGCCGTTGACGATGAGGACGCGGCGGAAGCCGGCGCGGCGGATGCCGTCGAGCAGTTCGCGCACCACGCGAACGTACGTCTCCACGCGCAGCGTCATGCTGCCGGGATAGGCCTGGAAGTAGGGCGCGAGGCCGTACGGGAGCGCCGGGTAGACGGGGATGCCGAGGGGTGCGGCGGCCTCTTCCGCGACACGCTCCGCCAGGATCTGGTCGACGCAGAGGCTGAGGTAGCCGTGCTGCTCGACCGACCCGAGCGGCAAGACGCAGCGGTCGTCGCTGCGCAGGTAGGCCTCCACCTGCATCCAGTTCATGTCGCGGATCTTCATCGTGCCTCCTCGGTGGCGACGTGGCGGGTCTCGGCGGCGCGGAGCCGCTCGATGATCGGCACAGCCCGTGGCATGGACCACCGAGAGAAGGACCTCGCAGCGATGGTAGCGCGAACGCTCCTGCCGCGCGCCCCGGCCGCCACGTGCACCCTGGCCACGGCGCCTCGGCGTCAGCCGACGCCGCTGGGGTCGCCCTCGGGCGCCGGTCGCGCGTGGTAGCCTAGAGGACCCCGTGCAAGGTGCGCAGCTGCGTCCAGCACGCTCCCGCGCCGCAACGGCGCCCCCCTGGAGGACCCGCTATGCCCACTGCCATCGGCCACATGATCGGCGGTCGCGCCGTCGACAGCCCCACGACCTTCGAGAGCCGCTCGAGCTGCGACCGATCCGACCTCGTCGGGGTCTTCGCCGCCGCCACCAAGGAGCAGGTGCGCGAGGCCTGCGTGGTGGCTCGTGAAGCCTTCGCCGACTGGTCGGCCACCCCGGCGCCGGTGCGCGGCGAGGTGCTCGGCAAGGTCGGCGATGCCCTCGAGCGCGAGAAGGAATCGCTCTCGCGGTTGGTGACGCGCGAGATGGGCAAGACCCTCAAGGAAGCGCGCGGCAGCGTGCAAGAGGCGATCGATACCTGCCGCTTCTTCCAGAGCGAGGGACGGCGATTGTACGGGCAGACGGTCCCCTCCGAGATGCCGAACAAGGAGCTCACCACCTACCGCCGTCCGCTGGGCGTGGTGGGGATGATCACCGCCAGCAACTTCCCGATCGCGGTGCCGTCATGGAAGATCGTGCCGGCGCTGGTGACCGGCAACACGATCGTGTGGAAGCCGTCGCAAGACGCCGCCGCGATCGCGTACGCCTTCGCCAAGTTGTTCGAGGAGGCGGGGGTACCGCCGGGCGTGTTGAACGTGGTGTTCGGGAACGGCCGGGACACTGGCGCGCACCTGATCGACATGATGAACGAGGGGCGCCTGAACAAGTTCGCGTTCACGGGATCGACCGCCGTGGGTCGCGTCATCGGCGAGGTCGCGGGCCGCAACCTGTTGCACCCGACCCTCGAGCTCGGCGGCAAGAACCCGTTGGTGGTCCTGCGCGACGCCGACCTGGAGAATGCCGTGCAGGGCGCGGTGTTCAGCGCCTTCGCCACCGGCGGCCAGCGCTGCACCTCGGCCGGCAACGTGATCGTCGACGAGCCCGTCTACGATGCCTTCGTCGAGCGCTTCCTGGCGCAGGTCGCGGCGCTGCGCATCGGGAACCCGGTCACCTTCGAGGACGTGTACTACGGCCCGTTCATCAACGAGCGCTTCTTCGACAGCTGGCAGGAGCACTACGGTTGGGGCGAGACCGACGGCGCCACCTTGGCCTACGGGCAAGGGCGCATCACCAGCGACAGCGCGCCTTCCGGTTGGGCCGGCGGCGATCCAGCTGCCGCGTTCTACGGTTGGCCGACCGTCTGGACGGGCGTGGAGCCGGGCATGCGGCTCTTCCAGGAGGAGGTGTTCGGGCCCACCATCAACCTGGTGAAGGTCGACGGCGTGGACGCCGCCATCGAGGCCGCCAACGCCGTCGAGTACGGCCTCTCGAGCGCCGTGTACACCATGAACCGCGACTGGGCCTACCGGTTCAAGACCCGCATCGAGGCCGGCATGACCTCGATCAACAACACGACGGTCGGCGCCGAGGCGCACCTGCCGTTCGGTGGCGTCAAGAGTTCCGGCAACGGTACGCGTGAGTCGGGCATCTGGGTGCTCGAGGCCTACACGTACTGGCAAGCGGTGAACGACGACGTGTCGGGCCGGCTGCAGCTCGCGCAGATGGAGACGCAGTACGTCACCCCGGGCGACGAGGTGGACGTGGCCGAGTTGTTCTAGGCGCCGCGGCGGGCAGCATCGCCATGAGGGTCCGTGCTAGCGTCGCGACCATGGCCCGACCCTGGATACGCCCGCATCGGTGGCGCGCCGCAGTGCTCGTGGCCTTCGCGCTCGCGCTGGCGGTGTCGAGCGCCAACGCCGTGTGCGAGCCGGAGCTGCGCCGCTCGCTCCCCCCGGGTGACTCGCCCGACGCGGTGGTGGCCGTCGAGTTGCTGGCCGCCGCGGTGCGGCAGGCGGAGCCGGCGCTGCGCCCGTGGCGCGCGAGTGCCGGACCGATCCCCGACGGTGAGCGCGGCGCCGCGGCGGCGCGCTTCCTCGACGGGGTGGGTCTGCTGCCCGCCGGCTGGTCGCGTGAGACGCACGACCTCGTAGCCTGGCAGGCCATGCACGAGCGCTTCGCCGCCTGGTACCGGGCGCGCCCGGCGAGCGTTGCCGGTGACGGCCGTGAGGGCATGCTGCGTGACGTGATGGGCACGCTCGCTGCGGTCTCGCAGGCGTTGCGTCCGTTGGCCGTGTTCGCGATCGATCGCGACGATCGCGTGACCTTCTTCGCGGTGATCTGGAACTGGACGCCGCGACCGCGCCTGCTGCTGTTGCGGCCTCCGGACGATCTGGTCCTGGCCGGGCCGGGCGACGCGGCGTCGGTGTTGGCCGCACTGAGCGGTTGCGCCTTGCACTTCGGCAACTACGTCTATGCCCGCGAGGACCTCGCGATCCAGATGTTCGCGCAGCAGGG
>SLRS01000071.1 GCA_007130855.1 Trueperaceae bacterium
GCGCCGGGACGCTCGCGTCCTCGAACGCGAAGCCGTCGTGGTCGTGCGTGACGGTGTCGATCAGGCCACCGGTGGCGCGCACCAGCGGCAGCGTGCCGTAGCGCTGGGCGATCATCTGCGCCAGGCCGCACGGTTCGAAGCGGCTCGGCACCGCCAGGGCGTCGCTGCCGGCGTAGATCTGGTGCGCCAGCGCCTCGTCGTGCGCCAGCCGCACCGCCACGCGGCCCGGGGCGGCTGCGGCGACGGCCTGCGCGTCGCGTTCCAGCCCCGCGTCGCCGCGGCCCAACAGCGCCAGGCGCCACCCCTGCTCCAACAGTGCCGGCACGGCCTGCAACAGCAGGTCGATGCCCTTCTGATCGGCCAGGCGCGAGACGACGCCGAGCAGCGGCCCGCCGTCGTCGAGCCCGAGCTCGCGCAGCAGCGCCGCGCGGCAGGCGAGCTTGCCGCGCGGATCGTCCGCGTCGAAGGCTGCGGCCAGGTGCGGATCGCGCGCCGGGTCCCAGACGTCGACGTCGATGCCGTTGAGGATGCCCACCAGGCGCCGCCCCAGGGCGCGGAAGGTGTGCTCGAGGCCGAAGCCGTAGGCGCTCTCGGTCAGCTCCACGGCGTAGCGCGGCGACACCGTGGTGACCAGATCGGCGAAGCCGACCGCGGCGCGCAGCAGGTTCGCCTGCTCGTCGTGCTCGAGGTGGCTGCCGATGAGCTCGAGCGGCAGGCGCGCCCAGTGCAGCACGTGCGCGAGCGGCGCGACCCCCTGGTACTGCACGTTATGCACCGTGGCGACGCAGGGCCGCCCCGGGAAGCCCTCGGGCAGATGCCAGCCGCGCTCGAGCAGCACCGGCAGCAAGCCGGCGTGCCAGTCGTGCACGTGGACCAGGTCGGGGACGAAGCCGAGCCGGGCCGCCACCGGCGGCACCGCGCGGCAGAAGCGGGCGAAGCGGCGGACGTCGTCGGGGTAGCCGTAGGCCTCGTCGCGGGCGAAGTCGGCGTGGCCCACGAAGGCGTAGCGCACGCCGTCGCGCTCGAGCGTCCCGACGCCCACCGGCTCGTTGGCGCCCGCGAAGGGGACCTCGACGTCGCCGATCCACAGCGGCCGCTCGTCGCCGCCGAGCCCGGCGTACCAGGGGCTGACGACCAGCACGCTGGCGCCCTCCGCCGCGAGTGCGGCCGGCAGCGCGCCGACCACGTCGCCCAAGCCACCGGTCTTCGAGAATGGCGCCACTTCGGCGCTGACATGGAGGATGCGCATCGTCGCGACGATACCCCGAACGTTGCGCGGTGGGTTACCGTTCTCATGCCGCTGCGTCCTTATACTCGCAGCATGACGAACCATGCCACGGCAGCAGCATGAGACGACGCCTCGTTCCGATCACCGTAGTGGTGGCGGTCTTGGCCACCGCCCTGGTGGTCCAGGCGCAGCTCTCACGCGATTTCACGACCGAGTTCCTGAACAACGCCGCGGGTCGCGCGCTGGTGCAGACCTACGGTGCGCTCAAGTCGGGCTATCTCAGCGACATCGACGACGACGCGGTCATCCGTGGCGCCATCCAGGGGATGCTCGAGGCGCTCGAGGACCCCTACACCTACTACCGTGAGCCGCGCACCGCCTCGATCGACGCCCAGGACCGCACCGGCTCGTTCGAGGGCATCGGTGTGGCCCTGACCACCGTCAACCGCGCCACCGGGCGCGGGGTGGAGGTGCTCAACGTCTACCGCGACGGCCCGGCCTGGGAGGCCGGCGTGCAGCGCGGCGACATCTTCCTCGACGTCGATGGCGTCGACGTGCGCGACTACACCACCACCGACATCGTCGACTTGGTGCGCGGACCGCGCGGCACCAGCGTGCGCATCAGCTTCCAGCGCCCCGGCGAGACCGACGCCGTCGTGCTCGACATCGTGCGCGACACCATCGAGTTGATCGAGGTGTCGACCACCATGATCGACGGCGACGTGGGCTACCTGTCGCTGCGCACCTTCGGCAACCAGCGCGTGCACGAGCAGGTCGTGGAGGGCCTCACCCGCCTGAGGCTCGACGGCGCCACCTCGCTGGTGCTCGACTTGCGTGACAACGGCGGCGGTCTGCTGACCCAGGGCATCTTGGTGGCCGACGAGTTCCTGGAGCGCGGCGACATCGTGTTCCAGCGCGCCCGCGGCGTCACCCAGCGGCTGGCCGCGGCCGATCCCGGCGGCACGATCGACATCCCCATGGTGGTGCTCGTCAACCGCCAATCGGCCTCGGCCTCCGAGATCGTCGCCGGCGCCCTGCAGGAGAACGGCCGGGCGCTCGTGATCGGCGAGAAGACCTTCGGCAAGGGCGTGGCGCAGAGCGTCATCTCGCTCGCCGACGGCGGCCAGCTGGCGTACATGTCGTTCGAGTGGCTGACGCCCGACCGCCGCAGCATCAACGCCGAGGGGATCATCCCCGACATCGAGGTGCGCGACACGCGCGTCCCGCAGACCGTCTTCGTCGACGGCCGTGGCGGCTTCGAGGGCCAGAGCGTCGAGATCGTCCTCGACGGGGAAGTGGTGGGCACCGGCGTGGTCGAGGAGGACGGCACCTTCACGATCGTCACCGCCGGCCCGCGGCCGCCGATGTCCGAGGTGCAGGGCCAGGCCCTGATCGACGTCGGCTCCGACGCCATCTTGCAGCGCGCGCTCGAGGCGCTGCGCGGCGGCGAGGCGGCGGCGGCGCAACGCTGAGCTCCATCGCGTCCTGACGTTCGGCGGGGTGCGCGGTCGGTCACGACCCGCGCCCCGCCTGCTCTGGTAGGTTCGCCGCGGTGTGATCGAGGTCGACTCGCTCGAGAAGCGCTATGGCGCGCTGCGCGCCGTCGACGGCGTCAGCTTCCAGGTCGCCGCCGGCGAGGCGGTGGCGCTGCTCGGCCCCAACGGCGCCGGCAAGTCGACCGCCATCAAGAGCATCACCGGCCTGGTCCGGCCGACGCGCGGGCGCGTGCGTCTGGCCGGCTTCGACGTCGTCAAGCGGGGCGACCAGGCCAAGGCCGTGCTGGGCTACGTCCCCGATCGTCCCTACCTCTACCCGAAGCTGACCGGGCGCGAGCTGATCCGCTTCGTGGCCCGCCTGCGGCGAGTGCCCGATCCGGAGGGGCAGGCCGAGCGCTGGCTCGACAGCTTCGGCCTGCGCGACGCCCAGAACGCGCTGATCGAGACCTACAGCCACGGCATGCGCCAGCGCCTCACCTTCGTGGCGGCGCTGCTCCACGACCCGCAGGTGCTGGTGGTCGACGAGCCGATGGTGGGCCTCGACCCGCGGGGCGCGCGCCAGGTGCGTGACTTGCTGCGCTCGCACGCCGGGCGCGGCAAGGCGGTGCTCCTGACCACCCACTCGATGGAGGTGGCCGAAGCGGTCGCCGACCGGGTGCTGGTGATGCACCGCGGCCGGGTGGTCGCCGGCGGCAGCATGGCCGACCTGCGGCGCGCGGTGGGTCGCGACGACGCCGACCTCGAGGCCATCTTCCTGCAGCTCACCGAGGAAGCGGTCGCCGGCGCGGCGCCCGCCTCGTCGAGCGAGGCGCCCGCCTCGTCGAGCGAGGCGCCCGCCTCGTCGAGTCCTTGGCTCGAGGGCCGATGAACCTCGGCACCGGCGCCCTGCTCGCGCTGCGCGCCCGCGCGGCGTGGCACGCGCTGCGCTCGGCCCCGCTGCGGTACCTGCTCGGGCTCGCCTTCCTGGGGACGATCGGCTGGGGCATCCAGCACGCCACCTTGCGCGGGGTGCGCTTCGTCGACGGCTTCCCCGCGATCGGCACCATCGCCGACGCCGCGCTGCAGCGCAGCCTCGAGGCGCTCGTGACGCTGCTGCTGTTGGCCGTGGCGTTCTCGGTGCTCACCAGCGCCGTCACCACGCTGTACGCCTCCGACGACCTCCCGTTCCTGCTGGCGCTGCCGGTGGCCGCGCCGCGGGTGTTCGGGCTCAAGGTGGCCGAGACCTACCTGTCGTCGGCGCTGCTGCCGGCGCTGTTGACCGTGCCGCTGCTGCTGGGGCTGGGGATGGCCCGGAACGCGCCCTGGTCGTACTACCTCGTGGCGCTCGTGGCGCTCCTGGCGCTGTTCGCGGTGCCGGTCATGCTCGGCTCGCTCGCGGCGCTGGTGCTGATGCGCGTGGCGCCCGCTGGCCGCGTCAAGGAGGCGGCCACAGCGCTCAGCGTGGTGCTGGCGGCGGCGCTGATCCTGGGCCTGCGAGCGCTGCGACCCGAGCAGCTGACCGACCTCACGCCCGAGGAGTTCGAGCAGTTCCTGACCACCCTGGCCGACCTGGGCGTGGGCCAGCTGCCGCCCGGCTGGGCCTCGAGCGCCATCTGGGGCGCGCTCGACGGCGGTCTGCCGTGGCTACCGCTGGCGCTGCTCGTGCTGCTCGCGGGGCTGGGCATGTGGGGCGTGGGCCGGCTCGCGGCGTTCGCCTACCGCGAGGGCTGGGTGCGCGGCCTCGACCACCACCGGCGCCCCGGCGACGGCCGCTCGCTGCCCGCTGCCGCCTGGGAGCGCCCGCTGGCGCGGCTCGGGCCCGTCGGGGCGGTGGTGGTGAAGGACGTGCGCGTGCTGCTGCGCGACCCGACGCAGTGGTCGCAGCTGCTGGTGCTCGTCGCCCTCGCCGGCGTGTACCTGGTCTCGACCGCCAGCGTGGCGGTGGAGGGGCAGCGCTTCCGCGACGCGCTCGGAACGCTCAACGTCGCCTTCCTCGGCTTCCTGCTGGCCGGCGTGGGGATCCGCCTGGCGTTCCCGTTGGTCTCGCTCGAGGGCGAGGGCTGGTGGCTGCTGCGCACCGGACCGATCCGCACGCGCGCGCTGGTGCTCGGGAAGTTCCTGCATGCGCTCCCGCTGCTGCTGGCGCTGGGGTTGGGGCTCGGGGTGGCGCAGGCACTGCTGCTCGACGTCACGCCGGTGCTCGCCACCGCGTCGGTGATCGCCGGCGCCTGCGCGGCGGTGGCCGTGGCCGCGCTCGGCGTCGGCCTAGGCGCTGGCTTCCCACGCTTCGACGCCACCAACCCCGCCGAGATCCCGATGTCGCCCGGCGGCTTGCTCTACATGACGCTCGCGCTCGGCTACGCCGCCGCGCTCACGCTGATCCTCGCCTACCCGGCCTGGCGGGTGCTGCTCGACCCGAGCGTGGCGGTGTGGGCGAGCCCCGCCGGCCGGCTGGTGCTGCTGCTGGCGCTGGCGCTGACCGGGCTCGTCGCCGTCTCCGCCCTGACCTTCGGCGTCGTCAGGCTCCACGGCCTGGAGACGGGCCGCGAGTGAGGCGGTAGCCGGCCGCGTCGCGCGCAGCTACGCTCGGCTCGTTAGTCGGAGTGAGGCTCGAGCGTCGGCCCGGCGGCCATCACGTCCTCGGCGACCACGCCCTCGAAGCGCGCGAAGTTCTCCCTGAACATGCCGGCGAGCTTCTGGGCCTGGCGGTCGTAGGCCTCGGCGTCGTCCCAGGTGTCGCGCGGCACCAGCACCGAATCGGGCACGTCGGGCACGTGCAGCGGCACCTCGACGCCGAAGACCTCGTCACGGCGCATCTCGACGTCGTCGAGCGCGCCCGAGAGCGCGGCGTTGAGCATCGCCCGCGTGTGCGCCAGCCTGATGCGGCTGCCGACGCCGTAGGCGCCACCGGTCCAGCCGGTGTTCACCAGCCACACCGTCGAGTCGTGGTCGCGCAGGTGGTCGCCGAGCAGGTCGGCGTACGTCACCGGCGGCAGCGGCATGAACGGCGCCCCGAAGCAGGCCGAGAAGGTCGCCTGCGGCTCGGTGACGCCGCGTTCGGTGCCCGCGACCTTGGCCGTGTAGCCCGAGAGGAAGTGGTACATGGCCTGCTCGGGGGTCAGCCGGCTGATGGGGGGCATCACGCCGAAGGCGTCGGCGGCCAGGAACATCACGTTGTTCGGGTGGCCGCCGCGACCGGTCTCGCTGGCGTTGGGGATGAAGTGCAGGGGGTACGCCACCCGGGTGTTCTCGGTGTTGCTGTCGTCGAAGAAGTCGGTGGCGCGCGTGGCCGCATCGAGCACCACGTTCTCGAGCACCGCCCCGAAACGGGTCGAGGCGGCGTAGATCTCCGGCTCGTCCTCGGGGTTGAGCCGGATCGCCTTGGCGTAGCAGCCGCCCTCGAAGTTGAAGACGCCGTCGTCGGACCAGCCGTGCTCGTCGTCGCCGATCAGCGCCCGGTCGGGGTCGGCCGAGAGCGTGGTCTTGCCGGTGCCGGAGAGGCCGAAGAAGAGCGCTACGTCGCCGTCCGCCCCCTGGTTCGCCGAGCAGTGCATCGGCAGCACGCCCTCGAACGGCAGCTCGTAGTTCAGCGCCGAGAAGATCGACTTCTTCACCTCGCCGGCGTACTCGGTGTTGGCGATCAACACCAGGCGCCGGGAGAAGTCGACCGCGATCGCGGTGGTGCTGCGGGTGCCGTGCCGCGACGGATCGGCCTTGACGCTGGGCAGGTTCAGGACCGTCCAGCCACGCCGACCGCTCGGGTCGGCGAAGCCCTCGCGGATGAACAAGTTGCGCACGAACAGCGAATGCCAGGCCTTCTCGGTGACGATGCGGACGGGGACCTGGAACTTCGGGTCGCTGCCGACGAAGAGGTCCTGCACGAAGAGCTGCCGCTCGGCGGCGGCGTCGAACATGACCTCCTGCAGGTTCTCGAAGTCGTCGGGGGTCATCGGCTGGTTCACCGGGCCCCACTCGACGCTCTCCTCGCTGAAGGCGTCGCGGACCACGTACTTGTCCTTGGGCGAGCGGCCGGTGAACTTGCCGGTGTCGGCCACGAGCTGGCCGCGGTCGGCGAGCAGCGCCTCGCCGCGCCCCAGGGCGTACTCGTAGAGCGCCGCCGGGGATGCGTTGACGATCGGGTTGACGAGTGGAAGGCGGAGCACCGTTGCGAAGGCGTGTTCGAAGTCGGCCATGATCCCTCGGCTTCCTCGGGCGCAAGCCCGTTCACCATGGTTATACCAGCCGCGTCCGGGAGCCTGCCAGCGACCAACGACGGCGCGTGCGCCTCACCAGCGCAGGGTCACGCCCAGGCGGGCGGTCTGGCGCTCGGTGCGCAGGTCGATGCCCGCCTCCACCGCGACCGAGCGGCTGATGTCGTAGCGCACCGCGGCCGAGACGCCCGGCACGGGTTGCGCCGCCGAGGCGCTCGGGAAGTCGAGGCGGCCCGACAGGTCGAACGCCACCGGCCCCACGTCGTAGGAGAGCACCAGCTCCTGTGAGAACGCGAACTCGCGCTGGGCGTCGTCGAAGGAGCCGACCCGGTACGAGGCGAACAGGTCGTCCGAGAGGTAGCCACCGAAGCGCAGCGAGACGCCGAACGGGTCGGTGCCACCGAGCAAGTCGGTGAGCGCGGTCGTGCGGATCTCGACCACGTCGATGCCGAGCGCCTCCGAGAGCGCTGCTTGCAGCTCGGCGACCACCAGCATGTCGACCGCGGTATCGAGCGCGCTCTGTGCGACGGCGCCGGCGAAGGCGCCGCCGCCGCCGCCCGGCTCGAGCCGGCCGAGCGCGATCAGGCCCAGCAGCTCGAGCTCGGTCAAGGCGCGCGTGCCGGCGCTGATGCCGTTGATGGCCGCCGGCGCCTCGATCAGCGCGTCGCTCGCCAGCCGCGGCACCAGGTCGAGGCCGAGCTCGCCGCCGGGCCCGCTGACCACGTCGCCGTCGAACGCCAGCGTCACCTCGAAGCGCGGCCCTGCCGGCGCCGCGAAGCGCACCTGGCTGTCGCTGCCCACCACCCTGGCCTTCTCGAACTGGCTGCGCGCCGTGACGGTCAGGTGCGGGAGCACGCCTCGGGTGGGCTCGAAACTGGCCTCGGCGTTGACGATCTCGAAGTCGCGGCCCGAGAAGCGCAGCGTGCCGCGCAGCGCCGACGCGCTCCCCTCGAGCCGCGGCTCGGCGGCGGCGCCGGTCAGCGTCAGGTCGAAGCCGGCCTCGGCCGTGCCGAACGTCTCGGACAGCGTCACGCGCTGCGGCGCCACGAGCCGCAGGCGGTCGAACAGCACCCGCTCGAGGGCCGCCTCGCGTGCCGCGAGATCGGCGCGCGAGCGCGGCTCGCCGGCGCCGACGACGCCCGCCGCGGCGCGGGCCCCGAGATCGATCCGCAGCTGGCTCGCGACGACGGTCCCGGAGAGCACCAGGCCCTCGTCGAGGCGCGCGCGCAGGTCGGCGTCGAGCGTCGAACTGCCGACGAACAGGAACGGCACCGCCACCTGCACGCCGCGGCCCACGGCGCGCAGGTCGAACGGGTCGAGCGTCCCCTCGATGCGGAACGGGGCCCCGAGCACCCCGTCCACCAGCAGCGCCGTGGCGCCGCCCCCGCGGCGCGTGAGGCGCGCGTCGAGGTCGCTCAGGCGGCCCACCAGCGGGACGTCGAGGTCGCCCTGGGCCGTGACCGTCAGCTCCTCGAGGTCGAACGGGCTGAGCTGCAGGCGGCCGCTGCCGACCAGCCGCACCGCCCCCTCGAGCGGGCTCAACCCCAGCACCTCGCCGCTGAGGAGCAGCTCCTGGCCGTCGAGCCGCACGTCGGCCTCGCGCACCTCGTAGCTGGTGCCGGCCACGTCGACGCGCAGGTGCCGTCCCTCCAGCACGATCACCGGTTGCGCCAGGCTGCCGCTGCCGACGAGCCGCAGGTCGCCGGCGGCGCCCACGCCGTAGCGGGCGAGGGCCGGCACCAGGCCCAGCAGCGGGCCGAAGTCGGCCTCCTCGGCGACCACCTCGAGATCGATGCGATCAGCCCGGACCTCGCCCGTCGCGCGCCACGCGCCGTGCCCCGCGAAGGCGGCCTCCTGGATGCGCAGGGCCCCGTCGGCCACGTCGAACGCCACCTGGCCGCGGCTGACCACGCCGTCACGTTCGAGCCGCACGAGCTCGGTGGCCACGCGCAGGTCGAGGCCACTCGCATCGCCGGGCTCCCAGCCGCCGCGCAGCGCCCCGGTCACCTCGGCGCTGACGTCGCTCGGTCCCAGCAGCGCCTCGCCGAGCGCGTGCAGCGGGAAGCGCTCCAGACGCACGAGGCCCTCGAGACGGCCGTCGCGCCACCCGAGGCTGGCGCTGCTGCCGACCGCCTCGAGCCGGACGTCGGCGCTGCCCCTGCCGAGGTCGGCCGCGATCGTCGCCACCAGCGGCAGCGCGCGCTCGGCGAGGTGCAAGTCGGCGGCCACGAGCTGGCCGACGGCCTGGTCGCCGCGCACCGCCACGCTGCCGGTCAACACCCCGTCGAGGTAGGGCAGCGCCGCGCGCAGGCCCGGCAGATCGCGCAGCGCCAGCGCCGCCA
>SLRS01000049.1 GCA_007130855.1 Trueperaceae bacterium
AGGGCCGCGCCCCCGACGGTCGCCAGATCGCCATGCCCACCGACATCGCCCCCGGCACCATGTACTACCGCCGCGACCACCTCGAGGCCAGCGGCTGGACCATCGAAGAAGTCATCGAGAGTATGGACAGCTTCCTCGAGTACGGTCGCGTCCTCCAGGACATGGGCGTCTTCCTGGTCGCAGATGCGAACTCGATCGCCGAAGGTCTGATCCGCTCCGACATCCCCGAGGGCGACGGCATCTACTTCGACGCCGACGGCACGCCGCTGCTCAACAGCGAGCGCTTCCTCGAGGCCGCCCGCATCGCCAAGACCGTCCGCGAAGAGGGCATGGACGCGCAGATCGGCGCCTGGTCGAGCGAGTGGTACGAAGCGTTCCGCCAAGGCACCACCGCCGTCGAGATCTCCGGCGCCTGGCTGGGTGGCCACCTGCAGACCTGGATGGCTCCCGAGACCAGCGGCCTGTGGGGCGCTTCCATGACCCCGGGCGACATCCTCGTCAGCTGGGGCGGCTCGTTCTACGGCATCCCCACCCAGACCGACGCCGACAAGCTCGACGCCGCGTGGGCCCTGGTACGCTTCCTGACCACGAACCCCGACATCCAACTCGAGGCCTTCCGCTCGATCAACGCCTTCCCCGCCATGCCCGTCACCTACGACGACCCGATGTTCTCCGAAGAACTCGAGTTCCTCGCGGGGCAGCCCGCGCGCGAGCTGTGGGCCGACATCGCCGAGCAGATCCCCGGTGTGCGTACCTTCCCGGGCGACATGATCGCCGAAGAGATCTTCGGCTCCGCCATGGGCGAGATCCTCAACGAGGGTCGCGACGTCCAGGCAGCGCTCGACGAAGCGCAGATGCTGGTCGAGCGGCGCGTCCGCCGCTGAATCGACGCTCCTGACTGCCGTGGGGAACGCTCGCTCGTTCCCCACGGCTCGAGGTCCCCACCATGGCCAGAACCACGACCTCAGCACCGCCCCTCGCCTGGAGTACGCGGCTCGACAAGTTCCAGCGACGCATCGCCCCCTATCTGTTCATCAGCCCTTTCTTCATCCTATTCGCCATCTTCGGTCTCTTCCCGATCGTCTTCTCGATGTACCTGTCGTTCCAGGCCTGGAACCCCATCCAGGGCCTCGGGACGATGCGCTACATCGGCCTCGAGAACTACATCTGGTTGATGGACGACCCCTGGTTCTGGCGGTCCATCACCAACACGCTCTGGATCGCCTTCGCTGCGGGCGTCCCGCAGCACTTGGTGGCGATCCCGCTGGCGTTCGCGCTGTCGCGCGGCATCCAGCGGTTCCGCCACCCCCTGACCGCCGCCTACTTCCTCCCCTACATCACCTCGGCCGTCGCCATCTCGCTCGTCTTCCAGACCATCTTCGGCACCCAGTTCGGCGCTCTCAACCACGCACTCGCCCACCTCGCGACCGCTCCCTGGAGCGCCTGGCTCTTCGGCGGTCTGGCCGAGAACCTCCCCGTGAACTGGCTGGGGCGTGCACCCTACATCAAGCCCGCCATCTCGATCTTGGTCTGGTGGCAGTTCTTCGGCTTCAACGTGGTGCTCTACGCCGCCGGCCTCGCCACCATCCCGAAGGACTACTACGAGGCCGCGCAGATCGACGGCGCCAGCGGCTTCCAGAGCTTCATGAACATCACCCTGCCGCTGCTGCGCCCGATGATCTTCTTCGCCGTCACCCTCACCATCATCGGTAACCTGCAGCTCTTCGACCAGCCGTTCATCCTCACCGGAGGCGACGGGGGTACCAGCCAGGCCGGCATGACGGTGGCGATGTACCTGTACCGCACCGGCTTCGAGTGGCTCGAGATGGGTACCGCCGCAGCCATCTCCTGGCTGCTGTTCGTGCTCATCGGCACGCTCACGGTGATCCACTTCTACTTCTTCGGCCGCTCCGGTCTGGAAACGAGGGACTGATGCGACTGCGTGCCTCCACCTCCGGCCGCGGCGGAACCGACGCCCGAACCGGACGCAACCCGGTCCTGAGCATCGTGCTCTACGTCGTGCTGATCGCGCTCGCGCTGCTGACACTGTTCCCGTTCTACTGGATGTTCGTGCTCGCGACGCACTCGCAGGGGACGATCTTCTCTGCGCCACCACCGATGTGGTTCGGCGAGTTCCTGGAGCGCAACTACACCGCGCTCCTGGGCCGACTGCCGTTCCTGCGCAACATCTGGAACAGCTTCTACATCGCGCTCATGGCGACCGTCGCGACGATGTTCTTCGCCAGCCTGGCGGGCTTCGCCTTCGCGATGTACGAGTTCCGCTTCAAGCGTGTGCTGTTCGGCGTCCTGATCGGTTCGCTCATGATCCCGCCGCTCCTGGGCATCATCCCCTACTACCTGATCATCCAGTACCTCGGCTGGCTCAACACGCCACGCGCGCTCTGGGTCCCGGCCATGGCCAGCGCCTTCGGGATCTTCCTGATGCGCCAGTACATCGCCTCGAGCATGCCGCGCGACCTGCTGGACGCCGGGCGCATCGACGGCGCCAGCGAGTTCCGTATCTACTGGAACATCGCCGTGCCGATCATCCGGCCCGGCCTCGCCACCCTCGGGATGCTGACCTTCATCGGCCAGTGGAACAACTTCCTGGGGCCGCTGGTGGTGCTCAACCAGCGTGAGAGCTACACCATCCCGGTCGCGCTACGCACGCTCCAGGGACAGATCCAGACCGACTGGGGCGCGGTGCTCACCGGGACCGCACTGGCGGTGCTGCCGCTGCTGATCATCTTCGTGCTCGCCTCCCGGCAGGTGATCGAAGGCCTGGTGGCGGGCTCCGTCAAGGGCTGAGTCGGCGCGCCCGAGGTGGCACGCCGTTGAAGGGACGACATGGCCGTCGACATCTACCGCGACCCCTCCCGCAGCGCCGTCGAGCGCGCCGACGACCTGCTCGCCCGCATGACGCTCGACGAGAAGCTGGCCCAACTCGGCGGGGTGTGGATCACCGACCTGGTCGCGGACGTGCGCTTCGACGAAGCCAAGGCGCGCGAGCGCCTCGCGCACGGGGCCGGGCACATCACGCGCCTGGCCGCGGCCACCGGGCTGCGGCCCGCCGCGAGCGCCGCGCTCGCGAACGCAGTCCAAGCCTTCCTACGCGATCACACCCGCCTCGGCATCCCGGCCATCGTGCACGAGGAGGCCTGCGCCGGCTACATGGCGCGTGATGCCACCTGCTTCCCACAGGCCATCGGCCAGGCCGCCACCTGGGACCCCGCGCTGATCGAGGAGATGGCGCGGGTGATCCGCCACCAGATGCGCGCGGTCGGTGCCCACCACGCGCTGGCCCCGGTGCTCGACATCACCCGCGATCCACGCTGGGGCCGCGTCGAGGAGACCTGCGGCGAGGACGCCTACTTGGTGACGCGCATCGGTTGCGCCTACATCGCCGGACTCCAGGGTGAGACGCTCGAGGACGGCGTCATCGCCACCGCCAAGCACTTCCTCGGCTACGGCCTCTCCGAAGGGGGCCTCAACTGGGCGCCGGCGCGGTTGATGCCGCGCGAGCTGCTCGAGGTGGTGGCCGCACCTTTCGAGGCCGCCATCGCCGAGGTGGGCGTCCTTTCGGTCATGAACGCCTACCAGGAGCTCGACGGCGTGCCCTGCGGCGCCTCGCGGAGCCTGATGGTCGAGCTCCTGCGCGAGCGCCTCGGCTTCGACGGCGTGGTCGTGTCGGATTACTTCAGCCTCGCGACGCTGGTCTCCTACCACCGTGTCGCCGCCGACCGTGGGCAGGCCGCCGGCCTCGGCCTCGAGGCGGGCATCGACGTGGAGCTGCCCGAGCACGACTGTTACGGCGCGCCGCTGCGCGAGGCGCTGGCGGCAGGCGACGTCGACCCCGCGCTGGTCGACGCCTCGGTGCGGCGCCTGCTGCTGCAGAAGCTCCGCTTGGGCCTCTTCGAGCAGCCCTTCGTCGACGCCGAGCGCGCTCCGCTGGTCTTCGACACCCCCGAGCAGCGGCAGCTCGCCCGCACCCTGGCGCAGCGCTCGATCGTGCTGCTGCACGACGACGCCGGCCTGCTGCCGCTCGCCGGCGAGCTCCAGCGCATCGCCGTCATCGGTCCCGGCGCCGACGACGTCCGGCTCCAGCAGGGCGATTACCACTACCCGGCGCACGTCGAGGTCATGTTCGAGTCGCAGGGCGACCTGCCCGCTCCCACGCCGCTCGTCGCAGCCAATCGTGCCGCCCTGAGCGAGCAGTTCCCGCCGATGGTCAGCCTCCTCGAGGGCATCCGCGGCGCTGCCGGCAGTGCCGTGAGCGTCGAGCATGCGCGCGGCTGCGACGTCGCCAGCGACGACACGAGCGGCTTCGCCGCGGCGGTTGCCGCCTCGAAACGCGCGCAGCTCGCGATCGTGGTGGTCGGCGACCGTTCAGGCCTCACCGACGACGCCACCTGCGGCGAGGCCCGCGACCGCGCCGACATCGGCCTCCCCGGCGTGCAGCGCGCGCTGGTCGAGGCGGTGGTGGATAGCGGCACCCCGGTGGTGCTGCTGCTCATGGGCGGTCGCCCGTTGGCGCTCGGCGAGCTGGCTTCGCGCGTCGGCTCGCTGCTGGCCGTGTGGCTGCCCGGTGCCGAGGGCGGCAATGCGGTCGCCGACGTACTCTTCGGGCACGCCGAGCCCGGTGGCCGGCTGCCGATCTCGTTCCCTCACAGCTCGGCACAGCTGCCGGTCTACTACGGCCACAAGCCCTCGGGTGGGCGCTCGCACTGGAAGGGCGACTACGTCGACGGTCCCACCACGCCGCTCTACCCCTTCGGCCATGGTCGCGGTTACACCTCGTTCGCCTACGACGACCTCGCGATCGAGCCCGCCGAGGTCGCCGCGGAGGGCCACCTCAGCGTCTCGCTGACGCTGCGCAACACCGGCGCGCGCGCCGGCGACGAGGTGGTGCAGCTCTACCTGCGCGATCCGGTCGCCAGCGTCACGCGACCGGTGGCGGAGTTGAAGGGCTTCGTCCGCGTCCACCTCGCCCCGGGCGAGTCGCGACGCATCACCTTCGAACTGTCGCCGGCGCTGATGGCCTTCCACGACACGTCCATGGAGCTGGTGGTGGAACCCGGCGAGATCGAAGTGATGGTCGGCGCCTCCTCGGCCGACGTGCGCCTTCGCGGCGCCTTCACCATCACGGGCGCCGCCTCCCCGGTGCGCCAGAAGGTCTTCTGCAGCGATGTCGCGGTGGCGTAGGGTCCACGCGTCCGCGGCGCGCACCACTGTGCCGCGCAGGCTCGCTGCGCGTGCCCTGCTCGCACTGGCGCTGTTCTGTGCGACGCTTGGGACGGCACACGCGCAGCCCCTGACCGTCCGCATCGGCGAACCCACCGTCGCTATCGCATCCGACGCCATCACCGGCTTCAACTTCGGCCTGGCGATGGCGGTGGTGCTGAACCTCGAGGAGTTCGCAGCCATCGATCTGCGCTCGCTGCGCTACCCGCCGGGCAACGATGCCGATGACCGCCCGCTGACGAGGGACATGATCGACGGGTTGCGCATCAACTGGCAGCTGCTCGGTGAGCCGGACCTGCACCTGGTGGCGAACTTCTTCGAGGGGCCCGAGCACGCCGTCGCGGCCGCCCGGTACCTGCGCGAGCTCGGCATGGAGCCGCGCTGGTGGGCGGTGGGCAACGAGCCCGACCTCTACCCACGCAACCGCATGGATCCGTCCTGGACGGCCGAGGTGTACTGCGAGCGCTTCCGGGAGCTGCGCGCGGCGCTCGAGGCGGAGCTGGGCGCGGTCGTCATGACCGGGCCGGCCGTCTCGGGCAGCCGCCCCGGCGGCCTCGACTACCTGCGCGAGGTGATCACGCGCTGCAGCGACGTCATCGACGTGATCACCTGGCACGTCTACCCCACCGACGGCACGCACAGCGACGAGGCGGCCCTGGCCACCTCGCGTCAGGTCGGCGACGAGATCCGCTCGGTGCGCACCTGGCTCGCCGACCCCGCCATCAACCCGCTAGGCTTCGAGCGCTCCTTCGAACTCGGCATCACCGAGTTCGGCCTCTCCTGGCGCACCAGCAACTTCCGTCACCTCGAGGACATGGTGGCGGCGCTGTGGCTCGCCGAAGCGCTCGGGCAGATGGCCACCCTCGGGCTCGACCTGGGGCAGTACTTCGCCCTGCAGTACATGGGCGGGCACGGCCTGATCGACCGCAGCGGTTGGGTGCGGCACACCTACCACGTGTTCGCGATGCTGCGTGGCTTCGGCGGCGTCGCGCGCCACACCGCGGGCGGCGACGAGCGCCTGGGCGCCTACGCCGCCGACGATGGCGCCGCCCTGCGGGTGCTGCTGGTCAACCGCTCGAACGAGCCCATCGACGTGACGCTCGAGGCCGACGACCTGGCGCCCGGACTCGAGGTCACCACCCTCGACGATGCGATCTTCGACGCCGACGGCGGTCCCCGCCGCACGCAGCAGCCCGCCAGCGAGCCCGTGCACGTCCCCGCACGCGCGGTGGTGGTCGTCCGGGGCGAGCCTTGACCATGCCCGGCGCCCACCACCCCCAGGAGCCACGCCGACTCGCAGCGCACACGAACCAGGAGCCAACATGACCGCCACCGACCTTCGCTTCCCGGCCGACTTCGTCTGGGGCACCGCCACGGCCAGCTATCAGATCGAGGGGGCCGTGGCCGAGGGCGGCCGCGGCCCGTCCATCTGGGACACCTTCGCCGCCACCCCGGGGACGATCGACGACGGCACCACCGGCGCAGTCGCCTGCGATCACTACCACCGCTGGGAGCAGGACCTCGACCTGATGCAGCGGCTCGGGATGGGAGCCTACCGCTTCAGCGTCGCCTGGCCGCGCGTCATCCCGGTCGGCACGGGTGCCGTCAACGAGGCTGGCCTCGACTTCTACGACCGGCTGGTCGACGGGCTGCTCGAGCGCGGCATCGCTCCATTCGCGACGCTCTACCACTGGGACCTGCCGCAGCCGCTGCAAGACGCAGGCGGCTGGCCCGATCGCGGCATCGTCGACGCCTTCGTCGCCTACGCCGACGCCGTCACGCGGCGCCTGGGCGACCGCGTGGCGTACTACGCCACCATGAACGAACCGTGGTGCGCCGCCTTCCTCGGTTACGCCCTGGGGGAGCACGCACCGGGCCTGCGTGAACCGGCCCTCGCGATCCGCGCCGCGCATCACCTGCTGCTCGCGCACGGCGCGGCGCTCGAGGTGATGCGCGCCAACGCGCGCACGGCGCAGCACGGCATCGTGCTCAACCTCAACCCCGCCTATCCCGCATCCGACGCGCCCGAAGACGTCGCCGCGGCCCGACGCTTCGACGGCTTCTTCAACCGCTGGTTCCTCGACGCGCTGCTGAAGGGCCGCTACCCGGACGACGTCTGGGAAGGCTACGGCGCCAACGTCCCCGAAGTCCAGGAGGGTGATCTCGCGATCGTCGCGCAGCCCCTCGACTTCCTGGGCGTCAACTACTACAGCCGCGTCATCGTCACGAGCGACCCGAGCGTGCCTTGGCCCGCGGTGCGCGGCCTCCCCGTCGAGGGCACCCCCACGGAGATGGGTTGGGAGGTGTTCCCGCAAGGGATGACCGAGGTGCTGCTGCGGCTGCAGCGTGAGTACGCACCGCCACCGATGTACGTGACCGAGAACGGCGCGGCGTACCCCGACGTGCTGCGCGACGGCACGGTCGACGACGCTGACCGCATCGCCTACCTCGAGCAGCACGTCGCAGCCGTCCACGCGGCGATCGAGGCTGGGGCCGACGTGCGCGGCTACTTCGCCTGGAGCCTGCTGGACAACTTCGAGTGGGCGCGCGGCTTCGCGAAGCGCTTCGGCCTGGTCTACGTCGACTACGCCACCCAGGCGCGCATCCCCAAGCGGAGCGCGGGCTGGTACGCAAGCCTGATCGAGCGCCACCGCAACGCGACGAGAGGGGCTCCGGCGTGAGCGGCGAGCGCATGCCGGGACGTCGCTGGCGCCATGTGGTCGTGGGAGTGGCAGCGGCCATGCTCCTGGTTCTCGGTCTCGTCCAGGCGCAAGCGACGCCGCGCACCGAGCCGTTGGCGGCGGATGCCGACCGCTTCCTCGGCAGCACGCTCACCGCGCAACTCGACCCGCTCTTCGTGAACTACTGGAACCAGGTCACGCCCGAGGACGCCGGCAAGTGGCTCTCGGTGGAGGCCCAGCAGGGTGTGTTCACGTGGATGGTGCTCGACGTGATCGTCGACTTCGCGCGCGCCCACGACTTGCCGGTGAAGCAGCACACCTTCGTGTGGGGGCAACAGGAGCCGCGCTGGGTCGCGGGCCTGCCGGCCGCGGAGCAGCGCGAGGCGGTGGAGCGCTGGATCGGCGCCTTCGCCGAGCGTTACCCCGACGTGGCGCTCGTCGACGTGGTCAACGAGCCGCTGCACGCCCCACCCTCGTACGCGGCCGCGATCGGCGGCGCCGGCGAGACGGGCTGGGATTGGGTGGTGTGGTCGTTCGAGCGCGCACGCGAGGCGCTGCCGGACGCGCAGCTGCTGATCAACGAGTACAACATCCTCTGCTGCGCACCGAACCGTGCGCGCTACGGCGAGCTCGTCGCGCTATTGCAGGAACGCGGCCTGATCGACGGCATCGGGGTGCAGGCCCACGGCCTCGAACGCATCGACCCGGCCGTGATCCGCGCCAATCTCGACGCGTTGGCGACCCTGGGACTACCCATCTACGTCTCCGAACTCGATCTGGAGTCCGCGGACGACGACGAGCAGCTCGCCATGTACCAGCGCGTCTTCCCGGTCCTGTGGGAACACCCTGCGGTCGCCGGCGTGACGCTGTGGGGGTACCGCGCTGGCCGCATCTGGAAGCGCAACGCCTTCCTGATCGACTGGTTCGACGAGGAGCGTCCGGCGCTGCAGTGGCTCGCGGCGTACGTGCGCGGAGAGGTCGATGACTGACGTCGAGGGGCGGCAAGGCGCAGTTCGGTCCGCCTGGATCGAAGAGGTGCGCCGCTCGGGCCGCCCGCACACGCTCTTGTTGTGCGGCCTGACGGGCGCCGGCAAGAGCCGCCTGGCTCGGCAGCTCGAGGGCAGCCTGCCGGCCCTGCGCTTCACCATCGACGAATGGATGATCGCGCTCTTCGGGCAGCACCTGCCGCGCGCCATTCACGACGAGCGCTTCGCCACCCTCAGCAGCCTCGCCTGGGACACCGCCCGCCGCACGCTGGCGTTGGGCGTGCACGTGGTGCTCGACTACGGCTTCTGGTCGCGCGCCAG
>SLRS01000286.1 GCA_007130855.1 Trueperaceae bacterium
ACGGTGGAGCATCGTCTTCCCTGGCCAGGGCAAACGTTGAAGGAGGTGATCCTCCATGGGATCACGACAGGTGGGCGTCGAGATCGACGCCGCACATGCGACATTCGAACGCCTCATCGAACCAGTTCTCGACGCTGCGGGTCTGCTCCGCCCACCCGAGCCGGTGCGCTACTTGGCACACATCATCCTCGACTACCCGCTCACGAGAGCGATACCACGGCTCGAACAGTGCAACTCCGTGGTCCGAGCGAGGACGCTGGTGATGACCCAGGCGACGCACCCCGTGTACCAGGATTGCCTCGCCTCCTACCACGTCGCCGGCGTCGTGAGCAGCACGGACGAACCCGCCATCTTGAGCGGCGTGTACGCCGCCGCAAGCGCTCAGAAGACGTATCAGTGGAAGTCCGGTCTGACGTACATGGAACTGCGCGTCACGCGGCTTCTCCTACAGGGGCTCGACACACGCTCCACGGCTGAGCGGCTTTCGATCTCGACCAAGACCGTCAACGCTCACGTCTCGAACATCCTCGGCAAGCTCGGCTACGAAAGCCGCGCACAACTGATCGCTTGTTTGCTGGGGGGTGTGGAGCGAGTTGAGGTAGATGAACAACCCGACGTCAGCACGGACTCGTGACCATGTCTGATTGAGTTTGAATGGGCAAGAACTGAAGGCCTCTCCACCGGCAGGGCACAGCAACGTTGCGACTTCCCTACCTATGAGAGGCCTTCATCCGGCTCAACTCTTGGCACAGATGCGTTTGGGAGACCGAATCGCGAGACACCTGGTCACGGTGATCGGCAAATGCCACGTGGATAATGTCGTGGCAACCGATACGCGAACCCAGCGCAATACCGGGCCACCAGCGAACAGCGTGCTTACCATTCTCGAACGGAAGATGAGAGTGAGTTCCCATGGAAACCGTCGTAGCTTTGGCACCGAACCTCTCCACCTCGCTCGTTGGTACCGGCTCGCAAATGCCAGCACGTCAGTCTGCTCAAGACATTGGGGGTCTTTCACATGGCACGACGATCTCCTAGGCCATTGCCACTACATCGAGAGTCTGTTCGCAGCCAACTCTCACGAAGCGATCTCAGCGACTCACTCCAACATCCACGCTCGTTCAATCCTCCGCTTCATCGCGAGTGCGACTGAGGATCGAAGATCGTGCTTAGGCAGTCTCGCTATGGCCGACTCAACAAGCTCCATATCGGTACCGACGATGCGCGCGAGATGGAGCGTAGTATCGGCATCACCGTTTGCCAGAACACTTCTCCGAACAAGCTCCTCGAGATGCTCGCGTGCGTCAACTACATCCGGGGCAATCGCTGTGGGCAAGAGGGGACCTCTGTATAGCGAAAGAGCTTCGCGTAGTTGACCCGAAGCAACGTACTCTTCAACTGCCAAGAAGTCGGCGCGCACTTCGAGAGAAATCGAGTACGGCTTACTCGCTATCGGAATCCGCTTACGCAGTCGCGACACTGCTGCTTTCAAGCTGCTTAAGTTGAACCGATCTCCGTAAACACGCTCACCAAGCTCTTCTGCGGTCAAGCCCTTCCGATGCATTGCCAAAACCGCAAGGATCTCACAATGCCTCAAACCAAGCTCAAGTCGCTCACCGTTTAGCACAACAGAGTTATCACCGAGGAAAGCCAGCTCAAGATTGGGAGCCTCGCAGTTGTAGAGACGCCGCACGGAGTCGACCTCCCGGTAAAACCCTCCTAGGAGCTTCCATCCCGAAGGAGCCAACTCACGTACTCCAACATCGCCATTCCGTACGGCCGACAGGGCTGCGTCAACATCACCCGATCGAAACAGGGCAACGCTGAGCGCAATGGACGCCTGTGCAAGCTTGTGCGCTTCAATTCCCAACTTCAGAGAATCTTGAGCGAGTTCGAGGTGCTCAATTGCGCTATGAAGATCAGTGTTTAGCAGGGACAGGCCGGCAGCGAGATTCGCGATGCCTTCGACCGCTGTGTTAGTGCCGCGAGCGAAAGCCATCGCCCTTGTCGCGACAGAACGCGACTGCTCGATCATCCCACGATTTGCGAGCGCATGAACCAGGTCCACAGCTGCATGGTGAAATTGCCCAAGCCCCGCATTTTCCAGGTTGAGTCTGTACAGGTCGCACGCCTCTACGAGCTCACCCTTCAGAAAATGCCAATCCGCCCGTGTGGAAACCAGCGCCTCCATCGTTGGAACGCCCGTGGCAGTCAAATCTAACTCGTCAATCAAGTCCTCAAGACCCACTAGGTCGCCCGTCAGCATTCGCGTGAACGCCCCCAAACCCAAAGCAAGCAGCCGTCGAACATCGTCCTTGAGACCATGCTTCACGTGATAGGCCAACGCCCACCGGGACCACTCAAGCGCTTCGCGGTAGCTACCACGCTTGATCCAGAAGTCTGCCAGGTCCGTTGAGCATGCCATAACCTGATCGCGATATCCAAGTGCCTCTGCTTTCCTCATCGCTCTCGCGAGTAGCTCTGCTCCGTTCCGGTCAGGTGAAGTCTGCGACAGCGCGAAGGCATGTATCCTTAGCGTTAGCGGCGTCTCGGCCAGCGCCAACGCTGAAGCTGTTTCTCCCACAAGGTTTGGCCCGGGAAATGCCGCCGAGAGCAGCGCTCGCAACTCCGGTACTTCCGTTGAGTCCAGATACTGATCAACTTCGGCCCGCACGTCCGCATGCCGGTTCAAAGCCGTGGCGGCAGCGAAGTACCACTTCATTATTTGGCATGACTCCGCGCGTCTTTCGCGTCCAAGCCCCTCAAGAAGCCCAAACAGCCTGCGCGACAACCCACGCTCGGTGAGCGCTCGTGCCCCTGCGTCAACGAGCGCTTCATCCATGTCAAGCCCTGATCGAATCGAGAGTTCGAAACCTTCGGCATGCAGTCCTCGCGAAACGTACGCACGCACTAACTCAGTACCATCGACATCACTACCGTTGGAGCCCGCAATTGTTGCCCCGGTGGGCTCTGGGACGATCACCGGTGGCAGCTCATATAACGCAGAACACCTCACGGCAAAGGGAAGGTACCTTCCACCGACCTGATCCAAGATGTCGTCCAGTTCGCCAGGGCCGAAATCTGCCGCATCGCGGCGACAGGACACAAGATCGGTTTTTGTAAGCAATAATTCACTCTCCGGGACAAGCGATGCAGGGCCGCATCTCTCAACGTCGCGAACATTATCTCCTACAGCAACAACTCTCACGCCTCGAACATTCAAGTGGTGCAAGCAATCGCACGTTTCCGGAGCAAACTGTACGTTCGTGAAAGCGAACACGATTGGCTGCAAGGTTACGGCAACCCTGGAGACAACACGCAGGCAGTGCTCGATAGGCAACCCATGACCAATGATTCGACCCGAGATTGCACGGGCCACCGCGTCCGACAGTTTGTTACCTTGACTTGCTGCATCACCAACATCATGTTCATCAAACTCGACCCAAACGAGTCTACTGCCATAGCCAGATAACTCGGACACAACGTGGTTCACGCCGTGATCTCGTGTTCCAACAACACCTACCGGCGAGGTCAACTCATTTAACCGCCCGGCTACGCGAAGCAGCCACTCTTGCTGCTGGATGATTGAACCGCCGGCGAAGCGTGCATCATCATCGCTCATGATGTCTATTGAAGCCTAGAACACCGCGACAGTTCTAGGTAACGCGGCGATTGCCTATGCGCAAGAACCGTCCAAACACCAAACGTCAGGCCACGCCTCGACAGTTCGTGTTCCGTACGGTCAACTCAGGCCGGCCAATGTGGTTCGAGCACAAGACAGCGACGAACGCCTCGGATCAGCTACTTCATCATCAGCAGGTTGCGATGCAGCGGCCCTCGCATCAACAGTGAACTCTTCGCGCACCTGTTCAGAGAGCATCTTGAGGAAGAGGCTGACGATGTCCGGATCGAAGTGAGTCCCTGAGCCTGTGATGATGACCTTGAGGGCCTCTGCTTCCCTCATCGCTGGACGGTAAGCACGTTCACTGATAAGCGCTTCAAACACGTCTGTGATAGCGATTATGCGCGCACCTACGGGAATATCGGTCGACGCCCGTCCTGACGGATACCCGCGCCCGTCCCACCGCTCATGATGATGCAGCACCATCAGGGCGATCATCTGATAGAGAAGGCCAGAACCAACGCTCCGAATCAAGTCTGCTCCAATGCTGGCATGATGCATAACTGTCGAGAACTCGTCTCGTGTCAGCTTTCCGGGCTTCCGAAGCACGCTCCGCTCAACGCCGACCTTACCCACGTCGTGAAGCAGAGCTGCCCAGTAAAGCGCCTTCACTTCCACTGGTGGCAATCCAAGGTGCTCACCAAGGCGCTCTGCTAGGTTCGCGACAGCCTGACCATGTTCTCGGATGTCACCGTCTCGGATTACGGACGCAGAATGGAGTGCCTTCAGAGTTCCGGAGACATTCGAGTCGAACTCGGTGAGAGCGGCGCTGTGCCCACTCACCTTCAGTGATTGCCCACGGCCTCTCACCATCTGGGAAGGTGGCCACACGAGAGTTCCGGCAACAGCGAACACGCCCACAAGCGATATCACACGCATGACTGTGCCTGGCACAACTGCGGCGAGGAGCATAGCGAGGGTCGCAACTGCAACGGCCAATCCGATTACCGTGATGGCTGACTTGAGCAAGCGAACGCGTTTCAGTCCAAACAACACCGCGAAAATCAGGAAAACCAGCATCGAAGTGTGCGATTGATAGGTCAAGGAAGCGCTGAGCGTCTCTCCAGCACTCAGCAATGCAAACAGGGCCGCGAAGCAAACGCCGATACCCGCAATCGACGTCACCACTTCGGCAGAGAGGGCAGCGCTGCCGTTTTCCTCTGTCGACCCAGGATCCGACATGCGTAGAGGATATGCAAACGCCCCTTATGCCGCGCATAAGGGGCGTTCAGTACACAGTTTCCGGCGCAGCAGCTAAGCTGCCAACAACTCGTGACTTAGCGCTGCGAGCTGAGGTTACCCGCGACAACAAGTAGTGCCGCATTCGTGAGCGCAAAAACGACGGCAGAAAAGAAGATACGCTTCCCAGTGTTCTTCATGTGGATCCTTCTTCCGAAATGCTGTCTGTTACAACAGCGAATTCGCCGGTGCATCTCCCAATTACAACCGGCGCCGTGAGGACCTCCCAGTCCACAACGGAAGTGAGCGGCAAAGCCGCGCCAAACTACCGGACAGTGTGGGGGAACTGGATCGATTGCCCCCGTACTCCCAAACTCTTCCAAGCACCGCACGAAGAAGGCATTCGCCCGATTCTTGCGAAGCCACCCAACCGTTCTCCCAAACGTAGTGTGGCTCTGGAAGAGTTTACGAGTGTGCTTCGAGCTGGTCAATAAGCTCTCCGCCGCGGAGCCCACTCCAACACGCATTGAGAACGTGTATTCCGTCTCCAGGGCACCAGTTATGCGACTTCTCGCACTCGTCAGCGCCTTACGAGTGCTAACTTATGAAGCGTGGACGGTCGTCTTCATCTTCACCAGCTTCCAAGCACGGCTCGTGACGACGCGTCAGAACTGACTGCCTCGGTACTGATCACTGTACGCGCGCGATTTCCGGGTATCGAAGTTGAGAGTCCGGTTCAAGCCTGGGCATACCTTGAGGAGTTTGAGCGAGGAGTTGATGCTTACGAGTCGCTTCAAACGCCTTCGGCGATTGATGACCGGTGGCTTGGAGTTTGCCTGTATCAGCGCATGGAGGATCTTGCAGCACTAGAGGCGCTCTACCGTGCAGTCGCTCGAGGCGAAGAGGCCGCTAGAATCAACCTTGCTCATCTTCTACGATTTCTTGAACGCGGTGACGAGGCAATTCAAGAGCTGAGGATGGTCGACTTTGATCACCTTGACGCGTACGACCGTGTCCTCTTTTTGAGGGTCTACTCAATTCATGAAGAGAACAACGGCAGCTTGCGCGAGGCATTGCGAATGGCCGAGGATGCATGGAAGCGTGTGCAAGGGATTCCAGAGTTCCCGCTGCTTGCGCCGTCTATTCTCGCCCAACTCGCCGTTCTACACAGCCGAATCGGCCGAGCTCAGCGTGCGTTGTGGTTCTTGGAGCGAGGCCTGCAATCAACGGAGAGTCTCGAAAACCAAAAGGTCCGGTTGCGCCGGGCCGCCGTTCTTAACGCATTGGGGCGGCACCTAGAGGCTGACTCCGAGCTTGAGTCGCTTAAGCGCAGCGGCTTACCCCCCACGTTTGACGCAGAGCTGAACCTTGTGCGGGGCGACATTAACTGGGCACGTGGCGACACAACGGAAGCCGTGCGCTCGTACACCAATGCCGTCAAGCGGAGTATGGCTCATCAGGTGACCTACGAGGAGTTCGTGTCTCGCCTAGCCCTTACGGCTCTGCTTCCGATACACGAAGACAGTGTGGGAGCTAGCGCCAATCTTGGGCGAGCTCAGAGTCTCATCTTCGACAAGTCCGACCGCCTAGCCTACCGTTTCCGCGAGATCGGATTGCGGCTGAGGCTCGGTGAATACACGCCAGAGCACGCGCTGAACGAGTACATGGCGCTCGACGGTGAGTTCGGCCAGATGGGCTTGCTGCAAGAGCAGGGCTTCGTGAAGTTGCACACCGCAGAGCTCCTGCTGAAGCTCGATCCGAAGCGCTGCAAGGCTGTGCTCGACCAGTTGCAGAGCCTATGCGTGACGCTACAGAACCACTTGTTCCTGGCCAAGGAGTGGCTGCTGCTACCGGACCTCCGGCGCGAGGCCAAGCGAACCCATCCGGAACTGCTCGGCGAACAGAGCGACATCCTCGAGATCCACTCGCTCGGCGACGAGTCGCTGTATTACGCCGGGGAGCGCGTCACGATACCGTTGCGGCGCCTGGTCGAGGTGGTGGCGTACTTCTTGGAGTTCAAGGCCGTCAGCCTCACGAGACTTCTGTCCGACGTCTTCCCCGACGAGAAGCCACGGTCTGCGAAGTCGTACTTCCATCAATGCCGACATCAACTCAAGGAGTACCTGCCGTCGGTGCAGATCGAGTACGACCGCGAGGCGCGCTTGTACCGGCTGCGAAGCCAGATCGATATCGTGTGGGACGTCGCCGAGGTTCGTGCCGGTCGGCGTCAGGGCAGCTTCGGCTTGTTCTTGCCAAGCAGTGGCAACGACTGGGCGTTGATGCTCGACCACGGCCTCGATCGTTTCCGCGACGCCAGCAGAGACGCAGCCTGACGCCTGCCAGCCAGGGTTCGTCTCACATACCACCACCGAAGAGTTGCGTGGCTGCCCCGTTCCGTGCTGTAATAGCACGTTGCGCTTCGTCGCACACGAAGGAGGATCCCCCTTTCATGGATCAGAAAGTGAACCAGGCCGCGGAGACCCCTGCCCCGGCCACCGACCCAGCCCCGGAAACCAACCACGACCAGGCCCCGACTGCGGTTGCTGAGCAGGGTGACCAGAACGCAGAGGCGACGACCGAAACACCAGCCTCCGTTGCGACGTTCAGCGAAAAGGCCGACGACGAGATCACGATGGAAGACGTGCTCGCCGCGTCCGACGAACAGTTGGCGCGCAAGCCCGTCCATCGCGGGATGATCGTGAACGGCGAAGTCATCATGCTCACGCAAGACGGCATCGTCGTCGACGTGGGCGCGAAGATCGAGGGCCTGCTACCCTACAATCAGATCTTCGAGCACGACAGCAACTTCGAAGAAGCCTCGCAGTACATCAGGGCCGGCGACCCGATCATGGTCTACGTGGTCCGGTCGGACGTTCCGAACAACACGATCGTCCTCTCCAAGCGCCGGGCCGATGCCGAGCGTGCGTGGAACCTGCTGCAGGAGATCCACGAGAAGGAGAAGCCGGTCGAGGTCGAGATCGTCGAGAAGGTGCGCGGCGGGCTCGTCGCGAACCTCGGCGTGCGGGCCTTCCTGCCTGCCAGCCAGGTCGACGTGCGGCGTGTCAACGACCTGTCGCCATACGTGGGCCAGCGCATGAAGGTCAAGATCATCGAGCTCAACCGGCGGCGTAACCGGGTCATCATCTCGCGGCGAGCGATCCTCGAGGTGGAGCTCGCGGGCCAGAAGGAAGAGACCCTCAAGAAGCTCGAACCGGGATTCAAGACCGATGGCGAGGTCGTCGAGATCACCGACTTCGGTGTGTTCGTGAATCTCGGCGGCATCGACGGTCTCGTGCACCGCAGCGAGCTGACGCACGGCCGCTTCAACCATCCGCGGGACGTCCTCAAGGTCGGTGAGAAGGTCAAGGTCGAGGTCCTGGACATGGATCTCGAGCGCGAGCGCATCAACCTCTCCATGAAGAAGCTGATGGCGAACCCATGGGAGAACGTGCTCGCGAACTACAGCATCGGACAGCGCATCGCCGGCAAGGTCACCAACCTGACGCCGTTTGGCGCGTTCGTCGAGATCGAGCCGGGCCTCGAGGGCCTCATCCACGTCTCCGAGATGAGCTGGACCAAGCGGATCCGCCATCCCAAGGAGATCGTGACCGAGGGCGACGACGTCGAGGCGATGATCCTGAAGATCGACACCCAGCAGGAGCGCATCTCACTCGGCCTGCGCCAGACCCAGCCCGATCCGTGGAGCAGCCTGCCGGACCGGTATCCGCCCGGTACCGAGGTTACGGGCCCGATCACCGGCCTCACCGATTTCGGCGTGTTCATGGAGATCGAAGAGGGCATCGAAGGCCTCGTCCACATCTCGGAACTCGCCCACGAGCACATCGAGGACGTCAACGAGCACTTCAAGCGCGGTGACGAGGTCACGGCCGTGATCCTCAACATCGACCCCGTCGAGCAACGGGCCAGCCTGTCGCGCAAGCGTCTGCTGCCGTTCACGGCTGGTACTGGTAGCTACGACGACATCGGTACCGGTGCTCCGAGCGCCCGCGGTGGTGCCCCTGCTGGCCGTCGCGGTGGCCGTCGCGGTGGCCGTCGTGGAGCCGGCATCGACTACGATTACAGCTACGCGGCCGAGAGCACCGGTCAGAAGACCACCACGAAACTCGGGGACGTGTACGCCGATCTGTTCGCGCAATTCGGGCTCACGGCCGATGCCAAGGACGATGACGCGGCGACCATCCCCGGTGAAGCTCAGACCGAGCCGGCCGAGCCGGCCGAGCCGACCGAACAGGTGACCACGGAAGCCGAAGCGAGCGTCGCCGACGCCGCCGAGGCCCCTGAGAACCAGGGTGTGGGCGCCGATGCAACGCCAGCGCCGCTCGCGGAAGCCGCTGAGCCGGAGACCGAAGCGGGCGACGAGCCTGCCACGCCGGCATGGCCGCAGAGCCAGCCTGAGCCGCAGGTACAGGCGAGTGCCGAGGAACCGGTCGACGCGGAGAACGCGATCGATGCGGCCGAGGCAGCCGCCCTCCTCACCGCCGCATTCCGCGAGGGCCGGCGGCCCGTGAGGCCTGCTGAAGAGCCCAGCTCGACGGATGTCGAGTCCATTCCGGCGGAGGCTGCGGAGGCGAGTGACACGGGCTCGAGCGACGCAGCGAACGACAGCGCCTATGGCGACCAGACCGACTCCGACGACGATGGCCACGACGATGGCCAGGACGTGCGCCACGACGAACGCGACGACGAACGCGAGCGTCACGGCTAGGCGATCAGTTCGGCTGATCAGAAGCGGGGCCGGCATCCGATGGATGCCGGCCCCGCTTCGCGGTAGCGGTACATGCGCCCCCGGTGGCCTCTCGCCGCCGCGGCGCGCTCACATGCGACGCAAGCGGTTGATGCGGTCTTGCAGGGGCGGGTGCGTAGCGAACCAACCGTTGGCGTTCAACCGCGCCGTCGGGTTGGTGAAGAACATGTGCGCCACGCCCTCAGAGACCTTCATCGGTGCGCCGCGGAAGTCGCGCAGCTTCTCGAGCGCAAGGGCCAGACCCTCGGGGTTGCGCGTGATGTAGGCCCCGGTCGCGTCGGCCAGGAACTCGCGGCGCCGACTCACGGCCATGCGCAGGGCCAGAGCCAGGATCGGTGCCAGCACCAACAGCACCACGAGCAGCAACATCGCCACGATCTGTCCACGGCCACCGCCAGAGGAGCCCCCGCCGCGGCGCCGGCCGAGCGCTCCGAAGCGCATGCCGCGCAGCGCCACGTCGCGCAACAGCACGACTGCGCCAACGGTTGCCGCCAGCATCGACATGAAGCGCACGTCGTAGTTGCGGATGTGCGCCATCTCGTGCGCGACCACGCCCTCGAGCTCCTGGCGATCGAGCAACGACATCAAGCCCGTGGTGACCGCGATGGTGCCGTGTTGTGGGTCGCGTCCGGTGGCGAAGGCGTTCGGGGCAGGGTTGTCGATCACATAGACGCGCGGGGCCGGGACGCCGGCACCGATCGCCACGGCCTCCGAGACGTTCACCAGGAAGCGGTGCTCGTCCTGCGTCGCCGGACGTGCACCCGCCACCGAGAGCACCATCGTGTCGGAGGCGTAGAACGCGGCAGCGCTCTGACCGAGGCCGATCACGACCGCGATCCCGAGGAAGAGCCCGGCCAAGCCCGGCTCGAACACGTAGCCGATCAACCATCCCAACCCACCGAGGAGCACCACCATCCCGACCGTCAAGAACCAGGAGGCACGGAGGTTCGCCGCCTTCCAGTCGAGGAGACTGATGCGCCGCCCCGTGGACGGGTCGGTGATGGCGTCCGGGAGGCGCGAGCCGACGTTCCGGGCGCGGGTCACGGCAGTGCGGCCGCTCCTCTCAGGCGGACGCGGCGCCCGCGCTGAACGACACGGTCGGGACTTCCCTGTCGGCCTCGGGAACCTCGAGGTACACGTGCTTGGTCTTGCCCATCGGGCCCGCGAAGAAGACGCCGGGCACGGTGGTGATCACCGTGTTGTACTGGAGTACGGCATCGTTGTAGAACTGCCTGGCGTAGGCGATCTTGTTCTCGATGCTGGAGAGTTCCTCCTGCAAGACACGAAAGTTCTCGTTCGCCTTGAGCTCCGGGTACGCTTCGGAGATCGCGAACAAGCGACCGAGGGCCGCGGTCATCATGTTGGCGGCCTCGGCAGACTCGTCGATCGTCCTGGCACCGGCCATGGCGGCGCGCGCCTTGCCGACGTTGTCGAACACCTCGCGCTCGTGCGCGGCGTACCCCTTCACCGTCTCGACGAGGTTGGGGACCAGGTCTGCTCGCCGTTTGAGTTGCACGTCGATCTGGCTCCAGGCATTCTGGTAGCGGTTCTCCAGCGTGATGATCCGGTTGTAGACGTTGATCGCGAACAGGACCAACGCGACCAGGATCACGAGCACGATGATGGTGGTCACAACGGTGCCTCCTCTGCGAGCCAGTGTATCGCCGCGCGCCGACGCACGACCCGTGCCGAGGCCCTCCCGGAACGCCGTCCGGGCAGCTCAGGCGGCGGCATCGCCACGCGCTTGGATCACACCGCCTCCCAAGAGTCGCTCGCCCTCGTAGAACACGGTCGACTGCCCCAGCGTGACGGCGAACTGGGGCTCGTCGAAGCGCAACCTGACCCGCCCCGGCCCGACGCGCTCGAGCTGCGCAGGCTGCGGCGCCTGACGGTAGCGCACCTGCGCCAGCACGCGCGCCGGCAACTCCTCCTCGGCGCACAGCAAGTTGACCTGATCGGCCTCGAGCTCGCGCCAGAAGCAGGATGCACGGGGCCCCACGACGACGGTGTTGGTGTCGGGCTCGAGGTCGATCACGAAGCGCTCGAGATGCGACTTCCACAGGCCCAGCCCCTTCTTCTGGCCGATCGTGTAGAACGCCACCCCACGATGCTCGCCCACCACCGCCCCGTCCTGACTCACGTCGATCACGGGCCCGGGCCGAGCCTCGAGCCGCTCCTCGAGGTAGGCGCGCACGGTCGTGGGCACGAAGCAGAGCCCGCTCGAAGACCGCTTCCAGGCGACCGACAGACCGCGTTCGACGGCCTGCCGCCGGACCTCGGCCTTCGTCATGTCACCGAGTGGGAACAACAGGTAGGGCAGGATCGCGCGCGGGAGCGCCCACAGGAAGTAGGTCTGGTCCTTGTCGTCGTCGAGGCCTCGGTGCAACTCCACGCCGTGCTCGCCGTCGACGCGGCGCACGAAGTGTCCCGTCGCCACGAAGCTGCAACCGAGCCGTTGGGCACGGGCGACGGTGTCGCCGAACTTGATCTCGCGATTGCACCACACGCACGGGTTGGGCGTGCGGCCATGCGCGTAGCTCGGCATGAACGGGTCGATCACCACCTGCTGGAACTGCTCGCGAGCGTCGAGTAGGTAGAACGGCACCTCGATCTTGTCGGCGATACGGCGCGCATCGAAGGCAGCGTCAGGGCTGCAGCACAGGTCGAAGGCGCCGTCGGCACGATCGTCGGGCCAGAATCGCAGCATCGCCCCGAGCACCTCGAAGCCCTGCTCCACCAACATGGCAGTGGCCACGGAGGAGTCCACGCCGCCCGACATGGCGGCCAGGACGCGCGGTCGTTCGCTGCTGTGGGGCGTGGTGGGAGGCCTGACGGCGCGCGCATCCATGACCCTGCAGTCTAGCCGATGGTCCCACGACGCCACGGTAGACTAGCCGTCGGAGGTCGCCGTGAAAGCCATCCGCATCGTCCAGGTCATCGTGCTCGTGCTGCTCGCGGTCTATGTGGCCATCTTCCATGCGGCCAACCCAGAGACCGTGCGGCTGCCGGGGCTCATCTCCATGCCGGTCGCGTTCGTCGCGGCGCTCGCCATGGTCGTGGCTTGGTTCACCGCTTGGCTGCCGGCCCGCCTGAAGATCTGGCGGCTCGAACGAAAGCTCACCACCATCCGTTCCGAGCGCGACCGGCTGCTCGATGAGTTGCAGCTGACCGGTCCGGGCAGCGGCGCACCGATCATCCCCGACCGCGTGGACCCTCACGCTACGAGCAACGTCGGCTCACGCCGCGGCGACGATCCCAGCGACTACCTGTGAAGGCGCGACTGGGGGCGGGCGTAGCCGCTCCTGAGGGCGGTGCCCTGACTCGCGAGGTCGTGCACGACTACCGTGTGCGGCCACCGGCACCGCTCACCGAGGTGGCGCGGCTGGTCGATGAGCTCAGGGTGCATCCGCTGCTGGCGGCCGCCGTGTGGTCTCGCGGCCTGCGCGAGGACGCCGCCGCGCGCCTCGCACCACGCCTGGAACGAGCCCCCATCCCCGCCCTGGTGCCCGCCGCCGAACGCCTGGCCCAGGCCATCGAGCGACGCGAGCGCATCGTGCTGCACGGGGATTACGACGCCGACGGGGTGACCGCGACGGCGCTGTTGACGCTGGGGCTGCGGGCCCTCGGGGCAAGCGTCAGTCCGTTCGTGCCCGATCGGCTGGTCGAGGGGTATGGCATCCATCCCGACCGCGTGGCCGCCCATGCCGCCGCCGCCGAGCTGTTCGTGACGGTCGACTGCGGCATCGGCGACCTGCTCGAGGTGGCCGCCCTGCGCGCAGCCGGCGTGGACGTGATCGTCACCGACCACCACCTCGCCGGCGACGACCGGCCCGATGCGCTCGTGGTCCACCCGCACGACGGCGTCGGTACCGCCGACTTGACCGGCGCCGGTGTCGCCTTCCACTTGCTCTGGGCGCTGCACGAGCAGCTCGGGCTGGAGCCCCCGCTCGCCCTGGCCGACCTGGCTGCGATCGGCACCATCGCCGACGTCGCACCATTGCTCGGACCCAACCGTGCGCTCGTCAGGGTCGGCCTGGAGCGACTCGCCGCCTCGGAGCGGCCGGGGCTGCGGGCGTTGGTGGGGTTGACCAAGTTGCGCGCGCCGCTCACGGCCAGGCACGTCGCATTCGTGCTGGGACCGCGGCTGAACGCCGCTGGGCGCATGGGACGAGCGGATGTGGCGCTGGAACTGCTACTCACGGCGGACGAGCGCCGCGGCCGTGTCCTCGCGACGCTGCTCGAGGGGATGAACCAGGAGCGCAAGGGGCTGCAGGAACGCATGCTGGAGCAGGCGCTCGCCTTGGCCGACGACGCCCCGGCCTTGGTCTTGCGCCACCCGGACTGGCACCCCGGCCTGATGGGCATCGTCGCCAGCCAGGTGTCGGAACGTTGCCACAAGCCGGTGTTCGTCGTCGCGCGGGGCAAGGGGAGCGTTCGCTCGGTGGCGGGCATCTCCGCGGTGGCGGCGCTGGGCGCGGCCAGGGCGCATCTCACCCGTTGGGGCGGGCATGCGCTGGCGGCAGGCTTCTCGCTCGACGAGGAACGCTTCGACGCCTTCCGGGATGCGATCTGCGCCCATGTCGCGGCGATCGGCGTGCCGCCGATCAGCGTCACCGCCGACGCCATCTTGCATCCGAGCCAAGTCGACGCCGACTTGCACAGGGGGCTGCAGGCCCTCGAACCGTACGGCCAGGGTCATGAGGAGCCGCTGTTCGCGCTCGCTGGCCAACTGGAGCAGGTCCGCGCGATGGGTCGGAACAAGGCCCACGTTCAGGCCACCATGCAGGGCGTGCGGGCGGTCGGCTGGAGCATGGGGCACGTCGCTGCGGGGTGGCGATCGGGCGAGCACGGCGTCACCCTGGCGACCGTGGCTTCCTCCACCTGGCAGGATCGGACGACCATCGAACTGCACCTGCGTAACGTCGCCCGTTCGGGATCGCTGCGACTGGCCACCTCCGAGCGTCCCGGCGCCGCCGACTACGCGGTGCACGGCCATGGTGGTCGCCAGCGCGCGCCCGCCGCCGAGTTGCGGCTCGGGCCAGTGGCCGCGGGCGAGCGCGTTGCGCGCGTCGTGCAGGCGATCGAACCCACCGACGACGATCCGCTGGCGCCGCTCGCGGCCGCGCTGCGTGCAGGCGGGGTCGTCCATCTCGACTTGGGTCCGGCCGGCCCGGCCACGCTGCGGCGCCTGGCGGGCGAGTACCCGCGTGTCGGCGACGCTCGTGAGGCGTTCGTGTACAGCATGCGCGGCCGGCCCTGGCCCTGGCACGGCGCCTTGGCGGAGCGGCTGCGCAAGGTGCTCCACGAACTCGACCTGCTCGATGAGCGCGGCCGCGCCCGCGCCGGGCGCCGGGTCGAGCCGTTCGACGCTCCGACGTTGCGCGTGGCCATGGTGGCGCGGCACGCCCTCGAGAGCCTCGCCTCGCTGCTCGAGGCGCTGCCGCCAGACGACGCCGCGACCGCGGTGCGGCTCCTGCTGGCGCCGGCGACGGACTAGCGGCGCACCGTGAGACGTTCGGCCGCGCCTGGCACGAACGCCGCGCAGCGCGCAAGCGAGCTCGTCAGCCGGAGCGGTAGGCATGCCATACTGCCGCATGCCGCCCGCTGCTCGCGCGCACGACCGTCTCGAGGCGGAGCTGCGCGAGCGTTTCCGGGGCGAGATCCGCTTCGACCCGGTCGCTCGCTCCCTGTACGCCACCGACGCGAGCCCCTATCGGATCGTCCCCCACGGCGTCGCCTTCCCCCGCGACGCCGCCGACGTGCGCACGCTGCTGGAGGTCGCTGCGGCTGCAGGCGTCGCGGTCCTGCCGCGCGGCGGCGGTACCAGCTTGGCGGGCCAGACCGTCGCCGAGGCGATCGTGTTGGACGTATCGCGGCACCTGTGCCGCGTGCTCGCGATCGACGCCGAGGCGCGCACGGCGCGGGTGGAGCCCGGCGTCATCCGCGACCACCTGAATGCGCGGCTGGCTCGGTTCGGCCTGCAGTTCACCCCGGACGTGTCCACCACCGACCGCGCGACGATAGGCGGCATGGTGGCGAACAACGCCGCGGGCACCCGCTCGATCAAGTACGGGAAGACGGTCGACCAGGTGGAGGCCATGACCGTGATGCTCGTCGACGGCAACGTCACCGAGTTGCGCGCGCTGGCCCCAGCGGAGCTGGCGGCGAAGCTGACCGCGTCCGGCCGCGAGGGCGAAATCCACCGGGTGGCGCACCGCATCGTGAGCGAGCACGAGGACGAGATCAGCGCGCGCTTCCCCAAGGTGATGCGCCGGGTGGGCGGCTACAACCTGGACGAGCTCGCCTTCGGCAAGCCCTTCAACCTCGCCAAGCTCGTGTGTGGCAGCGAGGGGACGCTGGCCGTGATCCTCGACGTCACGTTGAAGCTGCAGCCGCTGCCGCGCCGGCGCTGCCTGGCGATGCTGCACTTCGACACCCTGGTGGGCGCGCTGGAAGCGGTACCGTTGATCAACCATCATGGCCCCTCGGCGGTCGAGATCATGGACCGCGACCTGTTCGACCTCGGCCGCCGCAACCCGTCCCTGCGGCCGCTGCTGGCCTGGGTGCGCGGCGAGCCGGCCGCCGTCCTCGCGGTGGAGTTCGACGGCCCGGACGAGGCGTCGCTCGAGGCGCAGCTCGCGGCCTTGGCCGCCGACCCCGCGGTGAGCGCTCGCGCGTATGCGCTCCACGTCGCGCTCGATGACGCCGAGCAGCGCGCCATCATCGAGTTCAGGCGCAAGGGCTTGGGCGTCTATGCCACGGTCAAGGGGCCCGACAAGCCGACGCCCTTCATCGAGGACGCTGCTATCCCGGTAGAACACCTTGCCGAGTACGTGCCCGAGGTGCTCGCGGTGTGCCAGCGCCACGGCGTGCACGTCGTGCTCTACGCCCACGCCTCGGTGGGCGTCATCCACCTGCGACCCCACCTCGACCTCAAGAGCGCCGCCGGTGTGGCCACGTACCGCGCCATCGCCGACGAGGTGTTCGCGCTGGTGAAGCGTTACGGCGGATCGTGGTCCGGCGAGCACGGCGACGGGCTGATACGCTCCGAGAAGAACCGCGAGCTGTTCGGCGACGTGCTCTACGCCGACTTCCAAGCCCTCAAGCGCGCCTTCGACCCACACGGCCTGCTCAATCCCGGCAAGATCGTCGACGCGCCTCCGATGACCGAGCATCTGCGCTACGGCCCGAGCTACCCACGTGTCGAGCTGGCCACGGTGTTGGACTTCAGCGAGCAGGAAGGCTTCCTGGGCGCGGTCGAGATGTGTACCGGCGTGGGCGCCTGCCGCAAGGAGGGCGTGGGCACGATGTGCCCCTCCTACATGGCGACGCGCGACGAGGAGCACGGCACCCGCGGCCGCGCCAACGTGCTGCGCGAGGCCCTCACCGGCGGCCTGGCCGGCGGCCTGACCAGCCCCGAGGTGATGGGCGCCTTGGAGCTGTGCCTGGCGTGCAAGGCCTGCAAGGCGGAGTGTCCGAGCCAGGTCGACATGGCCAAGGTCAAGTACGAGTTCCTGCAGCACTATTACGACGCCCACGGCACGCCGCTCAAGGCCCACGCCATCGGCGCGCTGCCACGGTTGGCGCCGCTGGCGCAGGCCCTGTGGCCGCTCAGCAATGCGGCGCTCGGCGCGCGACCGGTGCGCTGGCTGAACGAGCGGCTGCTCGGCACGGACCGGCGGCGACCGTTCCCGAGCTTCACCCGCCAACGCTTCGACCACTGGTTCGCGCGCCGCCGCCCGCCGGCCAACGGCACCGCCCAGCGCCACGGCGAACGCGGACCCGTGGCGCTCTACGCCGATACCTGGACCGTGTTCAACGAGACCGGTCCGGGTCGGGCTGCCGTGGAGCTGCTCGAGCAGCTGGGGTACCGGCCCACCCTGGTGCCTTACGTCTGCTGTGGCCGCCCGCTCGTCTCCCAGGGCCTGCTACGCCGCGCCCAACGCCAGGCCGGCGAGGTGGTGAGCGTCCTCTCCCACTTCGTCGAGCGCGGCATCCCCGTGGTCGGTCTCGAACCGTCGTGCCTCACGGCGCTGCGTGACGACTACCGCGACCTCGTCCCGGGCCCCCGGACCGAGGCGCTGGCCAAGACTGCCCTGATGATCGACGAGTTCCTCGCCCGGGCGTGGACCGCGGGCACGCTCGACCCGCGCGAGCACTTCGAGCGCGCGCACGAGCCGACGCTGTTGCACGCGCACTGCCAGCAGAAGGCGGTGCTCGGTACCGGCAGCAGCCGCGCCGTGCTCGAGTGGATCTCGGACGACGTGCGCGAACTCGACGCCGGATGCTGCGGCATGGCCGGAAGCTTCGGCTACGAGCATCACGACCTGTCGTTCGCCATCGGCGAGCAGCGCCTCTTCCCCGCCGTCCGCGCGCACGTCGGCAGCACCGTCGCCTGCGGCTTCAGCTGTCGCCATCAGATCGCTGACGGCACCGGTCGCCAGGCCCGGCACGTGAGCGAGGCGCTGGTCGGGGCGCTGCGCTCGAGCCCAGGCGCGAGCGCCGTCTACGGTGATCGCGGTGCGGCACCGCTCAGCGCAGCGTCGGGTCGCCTTCGGAAGACAGGCGCAGCCGTTCGTCGCCCATGACGGTGTCGAGCAGCACTCTACGCCCCCACAGCCGGCGGACGTGCGCCAGCGTCCGCATGGCGTACTCGGACTCGAGCTCACGCCCGTCGTAGGCGTGCTCGAGCAGAAGCGTGCGATTGGCGTCGTAGTCGGCGTCGAGCACGCGGATCACCGGCACCGACGAGACCCCCACCTGGTTCAGCAGCGTCGCCTTCACGTCACGCCAGTGCTCCTCGTCCGCGACGCGCGAGACGACGAGCTGGTTGCCGCGCTTCGCGTACTCGTAGAGGTCGAGTTCGCGCATCAGCCGTTCGTCGAGGAAGCGCCGGAGGAACGAGACGTCGCTGTCCACCTCACGAACCTCGAAGAGCGCCGCCTCCCCGTGCTCCTCGTGGATGTGCTGCCACAGGCGATACCCGACGTGATACGGGTTGAGCCCACCCGGCTGCGGCCGGATCACCTGGTTGTGGTGGACCAGGAACTCCAGGTGGAGGCCCTGCGGCAGCGCGAGGGCGTTGAGGATCCTGTGGTGCCAGAAGCTCGCCCAGCCCTCGTTCATGATCTTGGTCTGGATCTGCGGGAGGAAGTAGCGCGCTTGGCCGTCGACGATCGTCAGCACGTCCTTCTGCCAGTCGGCCAGGTACGTGCTGTGATCGCGGATGAAGAGCAGCAGGTCCTCCTCGGGCTCGAGCGGAACGCGCTCCAGATCGACTGCCACGGGCTTGGCGGGCGGATGGATCGAGGCGTGGGGATCGCGCGGCGGCTGCGACCGGCGCAGCGCTCGCGCTTCCTGCTCGGCGCGCGAGGCCTTGCGGATGAAGGCATGACGCCTGACCTGGAGCGACAGCGCGTGGGCTGCATCCAGGAAGGCCTCCACGCGTTCGAGCCCGATCGAGGGGTCCTCGATGTAGTCACGTACCCGCTCCGCGCGGAGTTTGAAGGCGCCGGTGACGAGCTCCGGGTGGGTGTGCCCGAAGTAGACGTTGTTACGGAAGAAGTCGTTGTGGCCGTAGACGTGTGCCATCGTGAGAATCTGCTGGCACAGGCTGTTGTCCTTCATCAGGTAGGCCAGCGACGGGTTGGCGTTGATCACCATCTCGTAGGGCAGGCCCGTCGCCCCGACGTCGTGTAGCGTCTTGAGCTTCTCGAAGCGCTTCCCGAACGACCAGTGCGGATAGTGCGCCGGCATGCCGGCGTAGGCCATGTAGCCGAGCATCTGGTTCTGATCGCAGATCTCGAACTCCTGCGGGAAGCACGCCAGACCAGAGGACTCGACCTGCTCGCGGATACGCTGGTCCCAGTGGCGCAGCGTGTCGATGGTCCAGCCGGGGCCGGCGTCGCGCGCTGCCGCCCGGTCGGTGCGCCTCACGCCGGACCTCGTGCCGGCGCTGGCAACTCCGAGCGTTCCTTGGCGAGGAACTCGCGCAGACCGGGCCACACGTCCTCGCGGCGCTCGAGCCGGATCGCCTGGAAGTTGGGCTCGTCGAGCTGCCCGAACACGTCGAGCATGCTGCTACCGTAGTGCCGCGAGTTGAGGGGCTTGATCTCGCCGTAGCCGAACAGGTTGCTCACCGCGCACAGTTCGCGGGCCGCCGCGAGCGCGACGTCGTTGTCCGACACCCAGTTGTCGCCGTCCGAGCAGTGGAACGCGTAGATGTTCCAGAGCGACGGATGGTAGCGCTCGTCTACGATCTCGAGCGCCTTGCGGTAGGCGCTGGAGATCAGGGTGCCGCCGGACTCGCCCTTGTAGAAGAACTCCTGCTCCGTCACCTCGCGCGCCTGTGCGTGATGCGCCACGAAGGCCACCTCCACGTTCCGGTAACGGGTGCGGACGAACTGGTAGAGCAGGAAGAAGAAGCTCCGCGCGAGATACTTCTTCATCGTGTCCATCGAGCCCGACGTGTCCATCAGGCAGAGCACGACGGCGTTCGACTCCAGCGCCTCGTCGAGTTGCAAGCGGCGGTAGCGGATGTCGTCGCGGTGGAACGGGAAGCGGGCCGGTTCCGCGCCGGCCGGTGGGGCCCGAAGCTCGCTGGCGACAGGGGTCGCGGCACGTCCTCGGGCCACCTTGCGGCGGACCCGGGCGAGCGCCGTGCGCCGCTTGTCGAGCTGGACGCGAACGCCGACGCGGCGGTAGCCCTTGCGCTTGTGCAAGCGCTCGGACGGGACCTCGCGCAGCCGCTTGCGCTCGAGTGCAGGGAGCTCGAGATCCTCGAACATGACCTCGACGAGTTCCTCGAGCGTGATCTCGGTCTCGTAGTAGTCCACGCCCGGTCGATCCCCGGCCGGGCCCGGCCCGTCCTGATCCCTCTCCTGCCCGGCTCGCCCGACGACGTCTCCGGGTGCGGTATCGCCGTCACCCGTGGCCGAGCCGCGCACGTTGGCCCCGAAGACGAAGCGATACTCCTTGATGCCCTTGATCGGGACCTTGAGGACACGGTCGCCGCTCCTGCCGATGATGGCCTCCTCGGCCACGATGTCGGCGATGTTCTCGCGGATCGCCGCACGCACCTTGGCCCGGTGGCGGCGCCGGTCGCCGGCGCTTCGGTCGGAACGCACGGCATCGGACTCCGAAAAGGGCCGGATGACGCTGTCGCTCACGGCTCAGTCCTTCCAGAGGTTGTTGGCTGCGTAGCGCAGCACCATCTCGGCGGAGTGTTCGTTGTAGCCGTGCTCCATCAGCGCCTGGATCAGGTCGTCGTACTTCTCGCGCTGCTCCTCGTCACGCGTACGTGCCTTCGTGATCACGCGGCTCATCTCGCGGGCGGAGCTCATGAGGCGCTTCTCGATCGCCTCCTTGAGCGGCTCGTACGAGCCGTAGTTGACGCGCTGGCCACGGCGGCTGGAGGCCCAGAGGTAAGCCATCACCTCCTGGCGGAAGCCGTCGGCCGCGCTTCCGACGATCGCAATCTGCTCCTCGACCGACTTGAGGAAGCCCTCGTCGGGTTCGAGCTCTTCGCCGGTTCCGGCGTCGCGCACCCGCGTCTTGTTCACGTACGCCTCGGCATGATCGAGGTAGTTCTGGAACAGGGTGTCGGCTTGCTCCTCGAACGAGAAGACGAACGCGCGGGTGATCTCCTTCTCGAGAATCGCCAGGTACTCCTTGTGGAGTGTGTCCTGCAGGAGCTCGAGATACCGCTTGCGGCGGTCGTCGGAGAGATCGGAGTCCTTGATCATCTGCACCATCGTCTCGCGCACGTTGATGGGGTTGATGCCCTCCGGCCGATCGGCCAAGGTGTTGTCCAGCGCCTTCATGATGAAGCGCGTGGAGATGCCGTCCATGCCCTCGTTGGGCGAGGCCTCCTTGAGCTCGCGCGGATCGAGCTTCACGGTCTTGCCCTTCTCGACCACCTCCTCGCCGTCGTAGATGCGCAGCTTGGTCATCAGATCGCACTGAGGCGTCGGCTCGAGCCTGGAGAGGATCGCGAACATCGAGGCGACCTCCAGCGTGTGTGGCGCAATGTGCGCCTTGAAGCTCGATCGATCGAGGAGCTTGCGGTAGATCTTGACCTCCTCGGTGAGGCGGAGGTTGTAGGGCACCTTGATCACGACGATGCGGTCGAGGATCGCCTCGTTGGTGTGGTCGCCCTTGAAGCGGCGCCATTCCGCCTCGTTGGAGTGCACTACGATCGCCGTGTCGACGTAGACGGTCCCGTGACGACCCGGCGCCGGGATGAACTTCTCCTGGGTGGCGGTGATGATGGTGTGCAGGTACTCGGTCTCGTTCTTGAAGACCTCGATGAACTCGGTCATGCCGCGGTTCCCGACGTTGAACGCCCCGTTGAGGTCGAGCACGCGCGGATCGCCCTCGGAGTAGAGATCGAGCTTGGAGATGTCCTCGGAGCCGATCAACACCGACGTGTCCTGGTTGTTGGGGTCGACCGGCGGCACGACGCCGATGCCGCGCCGCCCGTGGCGCGAGAACGGCACGAGTTCGACCACCACGTCCTCGTAACGGCCCTCGAACTCCTGCTCGAGCCGGTAGCGGCACACGGGGCAGAGCTCGCCCTCGATGTGGACGTCGAGCATCTTCGAGAACTCGTCCCGGAGGTGGGTCGGGATCAAGTGGAGGGGCTCTTCGGCCATGGGACAACCGGCGATGGCGTAGACCGGCGCACATGCCTCGAGCCCGCGCTGGAGCCGCTCCACCAGCGAGCTCTTGCCCGCGCCGACCGGCCCGATGAGGCACAGCACCTGGCGGCTCTCCTCACCCTTGGCCGCGGCCGCATGGAAGTAGCGCACGATGTAGTCGATGGGTCGCTCGATGCCGAAGAACTCGTGCTCGAAGAAGCCGTATGCCCTGACCGGGTCGTCACCGTGCAGGCGCTGGCGGCGCCGATCTTCACGGCCTGCTTGGTCGTCGATCCCGTGCTCCAAGATGAGGTCGTGGAGACGCTCGTGCGCCAGCTTCGCGACGCTGGGGGTCGCGCGCACGATCTCGAGATAGTCGAGCAGCGTGCCGCGCCATGCCGCGGTCGTCCGTGCGGCACGATCGGCCTCGATCAACGCCGTGAATCGGTGCTTGTCGCCGTTACTACCGTCGTTCTCGTTGCCTCGTCTGTGCGTCATGGTGCCCCTCCTCCATGGTCGCGGCCCGTGCACGGCGCGCCTCGCGACGACGCGTGTACCCCCGAGCGCCCGAAACCGGGGGTCACCACGGCTCCGACCCGCGCCGGCCCCGCGGTGGGATTACGAGAGGGACAGGTCTTCCGGTAGAGCCTCCGCCGCGTCAGGCAGCGGGGCAGGGATGGTCGGCCCGTTCCGGCCTCCCGGAAGCCTGCGCCAGCCATATCCGTGAACGGCTCCTGGCGGAGCGGGCGGCCTCGGGCAGGAGCCTGAAGCGCGATGGCTGGTCACTGCATTCTGTACGAGGGGTCGCTCGAACGGTATCGGACGCGCGACACGCGACCGCTTCACGGTTTCCCCATGAACGGACGAGCCGCGCCGACGGCACGCCTCATGAGCGCGGAGGACACCCGTGTTCCACCCCTGCCGCAGCGCCGTCGCTCGACCGTGTCGGGCTCGCCCAGGCGCCTCAGCCGGAGGCTTGGTCGAGCCTCGTGACTTGCTCCGGCGTCAGCTCCAGCGAGACGCTGTCGAGTCCTTCTTGCAGGCGCTCGTGCGTGCTCGACGAGACCAGGGCGATGATCGCCGGGGCAGCTTGGTTCAGCCAGGCCAGGACGACCTGGTTCGGCGACGCGCCCGTCTCACGGCTGATGGCCTGCAACACCTTCAGGCGCGCTTGCATGTCGAGCGGGTCGTATTCGCTGGGCTGGTAGTTCCCGGGGATCCGCTGGCTCGGATGGCTGTAGGTGCCGCCCAAGAGCGTCGAATACGCGACGATGGCGAGGCTGCCGGCCTGCTCGGTCACGTAGTCGAGCAAGTCGCCGTTGACCGGGACATGCCCGTTCGAGAATCTGGTGATCCCGGTCTTCGGCCGCAGGTAGGTATGCCGCTGCTGGACGCAGCAGTACTGCGGCCATCCGTGCTGCGCGCTGAGGCTGCGCGCGCGCTCGATGCGCCACGCCAGCATGTTGCTGCAACCGATGAAGCGGACCTTGCCCTGGCGCACCAGTTCGTCGAACGCGGCGAGGACCTCCTCGAGGGGCGTCTCACGGTCGTCGCAGTGGGCGTAGTAGAGGTCGATGTGGTCGGTCTGGAGCTGACGCAGGCTGTTCTCGCATTGCTCAACGATGGTCTGGCGTGACAGACTCGTCGGCACGCGCGGGGGCATGTTGAAGCCGACCTTGGTGGCGACGAACAGCTGGTCGCGGTTGCGGCGCGCGCGCATCCAGCGCCCGAGGACCCGCTCGCTCTCACCACCCTCGCTCCCGGGGATCCAGTGTGCGTAGTTGTTCGCCGTGTCCAGGTGGCTCCCGCCGGCATCCAGGTACCGGTCGAGGAGCTCGAACGAGCGACGCTCGTCGATGGCGGAACCGAAGTACATGCAGCCGAGGCCCAACGCACTCACCTCGACACCGGTGTGGCCCAACTCGATCGATCGCATGCGTGACCTCCTCGACCCGATGGTAGAGGGCGCGGGGGGCGGACGTACAGCCCCCAGCGCAAGCTGCGCCCAGGGTTACATCTGCTCGGGCGCGGTGATCCCCAACAGGCCGAGCGCCCGCGCCAAGGCGTCGCGCACGCCGGCCACCACGGCGGCGCGCGCCTCGCGCAGGCCGGGCTCGGCGCGCAACACGCTCGTGTCGGGTCGACCATGGACGTCGCGGTGGTTGTAGTACCCGTTCCAGGCGGTGGCGAGGTCCAGCGCATACTGCGCCACGACGTGCGGAGCGTCGGCCTCGGCAGCCTGTGCGGTCACCCCGGGCAGGCGCGCCACTTCGGCGGCGAGCCGGACCTCCAGCGGCCCGAGTGCGCTCCAGTCGGCGCCCTCGGTGTCGGCGCCGCGCAAGGCGATGCCGGCCTCGGCGACGGCGCGGAGGATGCTGCAGGCGCGGGCGTGCGCGTACTGCACGTAGGGGGCGGAGTCGCCCGCGAGGCTCAGCGCCTGCTCCCAACGGAAGTCGATCACGCGCCTGGCCTCGCTCTTGAGCATGGCGAAGCGCAGCGCGCCGATTCCGACCGCCCGAGCGACGGCGTCGGCGCTGGCCAGGTTCGGCTGCTTCTCGAGGACTACCGCCCGCGCCCGCCTCACGGCCTCCTCGATCACCGTGTCGATGGCCAGGGTCAGGCCCTTGCGTCCGCTCATCGCCTGACCCTCGAGCGTCACCACTTCGTACGCCAGATGATGCAGGCTGTCCTCGTCCCGGCCGCCGCCGGTCATCTGGAGGGCCGTGCGCACGATCGTCTGTGGATGCGCCTGGCGTGCATCGATCACGTTCACCGCCTGGTCACCGTGCGCGAAGGTGCGGCCGGCGACACTGGGCTCCCCGTCGGGCGTGCTGGTCCACAGCATTGCGCCCGACGGCTGCTCCGCGAAGGGGGCGTAGCGCAACCCCTCGAGGCGGCCCACCTTCCACAGGTGGTAGCCGATGTCCTTGGCCACGTACATGGCGTTGCCGTCGCTGCGGACGAGCACCACCTGGGGTTCCTCGAGCCCGGGCAGGAAGGCCGACACGTCCATGACCAGCGCGCCGGCGTACTTGCCGGCCGTCGGCCGCGAGACGGTGGGGAGTTGCTCCAACACCTCCAAGCCGCGTTGCAAGAAGCCTGCGGCCACCACGTCCGATTCCCACACCAGCAGGTCGTACTCGGCGCCGAGGGCGAAGCAGGTCTCGAGCTGCGCACGCACGATGCGTTCCACCGCTGCGCGCAGTTCGCCGCGCTCGAGCTGGTGCATGACGTGGGCGACCCCCGCCTCGATCGCTTCGGCATCGGCCTCCTTCGCCTGCCCGAGACGCACGTAGAGCTCGCCCAGCCAATGATCGTACTTGCTCGTGCCGTCGTAGTGGGCATCGAAGTAGCCGATGGCGAAGAGCGACTCGGCAGCCTGACGGCCGGTGTCGTCGATGTAGTTCTGGACCTCCACCTCGGAGCCGGCGGCTCGCTCGATGCGTGCGAGCGCGTCACCGAGGACGATGTTGCGCAGGTGGCCGACGTGGGCCTCCTTGTTCGGGTTGACGCTGGTGTGTTCGATGACCACCTTGCGGCCAGTGGCCGCAAGCGCACCGCGCAAGCGCAGGACACCGCGCACGAAGGCGCCGGGGTCGACGAAGACGTTGAGGTAGGGACCCACGGCCTCGATGCGGGCCACGCCGGCGGGGGCCACGAGCCGCTCTGCGATCGCTCGGGCGAGCTCGGCGGGGTTGCGCCGCAGGCGCTTCGCCAGCGCGAACGCGATGGGGCTGCCGTAATCGCCGGGCTTGTCGTCCGGGACCCGCTGCACGCCCACCTCGAGCGTGTCGGGGTCGAGACCGGCGGACTCGGCGGCAGGGTCGTCGAGGAGCACGCGAACGGCGGCGCGAATGGCGTCCTGGAGGGCTGGAACGAGATCCGTCATCGCCGCCGAGGCTACCACGCGCTCTGCGGAGCTGCGGCTGCGGGCCAGGCCACGGTCCCACGGAGGGGCAGGTGTATGCTGGTGCTCCACGCCCCCCGCGGTGTCGGCCACGTCGCCCACAGCCTGCGGGCGCCGCGTAGACTTGATACATGCAGACTCAGGTTCTCGTAACCTCGCCCACTCACACCTTCGCCCCTGCGACCCACCAGAGGAGCCGCTGATGCCCGACACGCCTGAACTACCCGCCTTCGAGCGCTCCGTACCCGTATGCCCCGTCCGCGGCTCCGTCTTGTTCCCCACCATGGTGATGCCGATCGACGCCGGCCGCCCCATCTCGATCCGAGCCATCAACGCCGCGCTCGACCGCGACCGCAGCATCGTGATCGTGTCGCAGCGCGAGCGCGAGGTCGAGGATCCGGGCATCGACGACCTGTACGAGACCGGCACCGCCTGCCACATCATGCGCATGAAGAAGAACCCCGACGGCAGCATCCAGATGCTGGTGCGCGCCGTGGCCCGCGTGGTGATCGAGCGCTACAGCACCGACGGCGGCGTGATCGAGGCCCAGGTACGCCCGCTCGACGTGCCGCTCGGCGACGAGGTGCTGCTCCAGGCCGCCTACCGCGAGTTGAAGGAGAAGTTCGGCGAGCTCGTCGAGGCCGGCCATCGCGGTCTCCAGGCCGAGGTGGCGCAGTTCGTGCTGAACCTCGAGGACCCGGGCCAGTTCGCCGACTACGTCGCCTATCACCTCGATTTCCGCGTCGGCGACAAGCAGGCCGTGCTCGAGGCCGAGAGCGTGGCCGACCGGCTGCGCAAGGTGCTGGTGCTGATCGACACCGAGATCGAGCTCCAGGAGACGCAGCGGCGGCTGCAGCGCGAGGTCAAGGACGAGATCGACCGCAACCAGCGCGAGTACTTCCTGCGCGAGCAGATCAAGGCGCTCCAGAAGGAGCTCTCCGGCTCCGACGACGAAGAGGACGAGGTCGAGGCCTTCCGCGAGAAGCTCGAGGCGCTCGAGGTCCCCGAGGCCGCGATGAAGGAAGCGCAGCGTGAGCTCAACCGGCTCGCTCGCATGCACCCCGACTCGGCCGAGGCTTCGGTCATCCGGACCTACCTCACCACCATCACCGAGCTCCCCTGGAACGTCCGCTCGGATGACAAGCTCGACATGGAAGACGCCGCGGCCGTGCTCGAGGAGGATCACTACGGCCTCGAGAAGGTCAAGGACCGGGTGCTCGAGTACTTGGCCGTGCGCAAGCTCAAGCAAGACCGCGCGCTGAAGGGCGAGCTCGACATCACGGAGGTCAACCGCGGCCCCATCCTGCTGTTCGTGGGCCCGCCGGGCGTCGGCAAGACGTCCATCGCCAAGTCGATCGCCAAGGCCATCGGCCGCGAGTACGTCCGCATCAGCCTGGGCGGTGCGCGTGACGAGTCCGATATCCGCGGCCACCGCCGCACCTACATCGGCAGCATGCCGGGCCGCATCATCCAGGGCATCCGGCAGGCGGGGACCAAGAACCCGGTGTTCCTGCTCGACGAGGTCGACAAGCTCGGCGTGTCGTAC
>SLRS01000255.1 GCA_007130855.1 Trueperaceae bacterium
CTCGCCGCGCGGGCCGCGGTCGCGCGGGCCGCGGTCGCGGGGTCCACGGTCGCGCGAACCGCGGTCGCCGCGGGGGCCGCCGGAGGCGGGACGACGCGGTGCGACCTTGCCTTCGAGCTCGGGGCGGATCAAGTCGATCTTGCCGCGATCGTCGATGGTGTTGACCTTCACGCGCACCTTGTCGCCCTCGCGCAGCACGTCCTCGACGCGCTCGATGCGCTCCTCGGCCAGCTGCGAGATGTGCAGCAGCCCGTCGGTGCCCGGGAACAGGGTGACGAAGGCGCCGAAGTCGACCACCTTGGCGACCACGCCGTCGTACTCCTTGCCCACCTCGGCGCTCTCGGTGAGCTGCTCGATGCGCGACTTGACCTCGTCGGCGGCGGCGGCGTCCTCCGAGTAGAGCCGGATGGTGCCGTCCTCCTGGACCTCGATCTTGACACCGAGGGCCTCGAGCTCGCGGATCTGCTTGCCGCCAGGACCGATGACCGTGCCGATCTTGCTGCTCGGGATCTTGACGGTGACGATCCGCGGGGCGCGCTCGCTGAGTTGGGGGCGCGGCGCGCTCAGCACCTCGTCCATCGCGCCGAGGATGTGCATGCGTCCGCGCTTGGCCTGCTCGAGCGCCTCACGCATGATGGCGGGGGTGATACCGGCGACCTTGATGTCCATCTGCAGAGCGGTGACGCCTTCGCGTGTCCCGGTCACCTTGAAGTCCATGTCGCCGAGCGCGTCCTCGTCGCCGAGGATGTCGGAGAGCACGGCGTAGGCTTCGCCCTCCATCACCAGGCCCATGGCGATGCCGGCCACGGGGCGCAGCAGCGGCACGCCGGCGTCCATCAGGGCCAGCGAGCTCGCGCAGACGGTCGCCATCGACGAGGAGCCGTTCGACTCGAGCGTCTCGCCCACCACCCGGATCACGTAGGGGAAGGTGTCTTGGGAGGGCATCATCGGCACCAGCGCGCGCCGCGCCAGGTTGCCGTGGCCCAACTCGCGGCGCGAGACGCCGCGCAGGCGCTTCACCTCGCCCGTCGAGTAGGGCGGGAAGTTGTAGTGCAGCATGAACTCTTCGGACTTCTCCAGGCCGAGGTCGTCGATCAGGCGGTTGTCGCGGCCGGTGCCGAGCGTCGCCGCGCCGAGCACCTGGGTCTCGCCGCGCGTGAACACGGCCGAGCCGTGCGCCATCGGCAGCACGCCGGCCTCGATCCAGATGGGCCGGATCTGGTCGGGGGCGCGACCGTCGATGCGCACGCGCTCCTCGACCACCATGCGCCGCATCTCGGCCTGCATGGCCTTGCGGAAGGCGGTCTTGAGCTCCTCGATGCGCTCGGACGCGCCCTCGGCCTCGGCGTCGGGCACGCGCTCGGCGATCAGGCGATCGCGCAGGGCCTTGACGGCGTCGGCGCGCTCGTGCTTGCCGGGCGTGCGCAGCACCTGCGCCAAGCCGGCGTCGGCGGCTGCGCGGCGGATGTCGGCGGCGTCATCCTCGTTCACGTCGGTGGCCGGCGTGAACGCGCGCTTGGGTAACCCGATCTCGTCGCGCATGCGCTCGATGAGCTCGATCACGGGCGCGAGCTCGCGCTGCGCGAACTCGATGGCGCCGACCATCTGCTCCTCGTCGAGTTCGCTGGCGGCGGCCTCCACCATCAAGACGGCGTCCTTGGTGGCGGCGACGGTCAGTTCGAGCGCGCTGACGCCGTCGTCGAGCTGGTCGAGCGTCGGGTTCAGCACGTAGCGGCCGTCGACGAAGCCGACCTGCGCGCAGGCGGTGGGACCGTCCCAGGGTGCGTCGGAGATGGACAGGGCGGCTGAAGCGCCGATCGCGGCGGCCATGGCCGGATCGTTGCGCTGGTCGCTCGAGAGCACCGTGACGATCACCTGCAGCTCGCGCCGCAGACCCTTCGGGAAGAGCGGGCGGATCTGCCGGTCGATGAGGCGCGCGTTCAGCGTGGCCTGGTTGCCGGGGCGCCCCTCGCGTCGCAGGAACGAGCCAGGGATCTTGCCGACGGCGTAGTGGCGCTCCTCGTACTCCACGGTGAGCGGCAGGAAGCTCATCGACGACTCGCGGTCGTCCATGTGTGCGGTGACGAGCACCATCGTGTCGCCGTAGCGCACGGTGACGCTGCCGTGGACCTGCTTGGCGTACTTGCCGGTCTCGAGGACCAGCTCCTTGCCGCCCAGGGTGGTGGTGTATCGGTGACCGTTCGGGATGTTCACTTCACTCCTCCTGCGTCGTCACGGCGCCCACCGCCGTGTGACCTGCGAGGCCGGCGCTCGCGTCGGGCCGGCCTCGCGTAAGACCTGGATGATCGAGTGCCCATGCACTTCGGGCGAGGACCGGATCGGCCCTCGCCCGCTCGGGCCGTCGCGGCCCGGATCGGTTCGGTTCGACGTGCGGCGGTCGGCGGCGCACCCGGAGGGCTTGGGTCGTGCGCCGGCCACCCGTTCGCTGCCGCTCAGCGCCGCAGCCCGAGCTCGGCGATCAAGGCCTTGTAGGCCTCGTAGTCGGTCTTCTCGAGGTAGGAGAGGAGCCGCTTGCGCTTGCCGACCATGGTCAGCAGGCCCCTGCGGCCGTGGTGGTCCTTCTTGTGGAGGCGCAGATGGCCTGCGAGCTCGTTGATGCGCGTGGTGAGCAGTGCCACCTGGACGGCGGTCGAACCGGTGTCCTGGGGGTCGAGCCCGAAGCGCTGGATGACGGCCTGCTTGGTGTCCCTGGCGAGAGCCATAGTCGAACCTTCCTCATGCCGCGAGTGGGCACGATCAAGAGAACTTGGCGCCGGACCGGATCCGAGGGCCGTGGCCCCGATACGTCGATGCCGGTACAGCCGACCAACGAAGTATCGTAGCACACTGCCGCGCTCAGGCGTGCCGTTCGAACCAATCGATGATCGCCTCGAGCCGCTCGATGCGCCTGTCCGGTCGGCCCGCACGCGACAACTCGTGGCCCTCGCCCGGGAACCGCAGCATGCGCGTTTCGGTGTTGCCCAGCACCTTGAGCGCGGTGAACCACTGCTCACCCTGCTCGATCGGGCAGCGGTGGTCCTCTTCGGCGTGGATCACCAGCGTCGGCGTGGTGACGTTGGCCACGTACTTGAGCGGACTCTGCTGCCACAGGTGTTCGCTCTGGGCCCAAGGGTTGCCGCCGACCTCCTGGGCGCCGAACCAGGGCCCGATGTCGCTGGTGCCGAAGAACGACAGCCAGTTGCAGATGCTGCGCTGCGTGACCGCACTCCGGAAGCGCGTGACGTGGGCGGTGAGCCAATTGGTCATGAAGCCGCCGTAGCTGCCGCCGGTGAGGTGGACCGGCGGGTCGTCCTTGGGGTGTTCGGCGACGGCGTGGTCGACGATCGCCAGCACGTCGTCGGCATCGACGGTGCCGTAGGCGCCCTTGATCGCGCCGGCGAAGGCAGCCCCGAAGCTCGATCCGCCGCGCGGGTTGCCGTACACCACCGTGTAGCCGGCCGCGGCCAAGGCGTGGAACTCGAACATGAACGCCTCGCCATAGTTCGTGTACGGACCGCCGTGCACCTGTATCACGATGGCGCCGTCTCGGCGCGGCTTGGCGGGCTGCAGGCACCAGTAGCTCAGCGTCTGGGCGTCCGGGCCCACGAACGTGCGGCGCTCGTGGCGTCGCAAGCCGCGCTCCGCCAGGAAGGCCTCGTTGGGGTCGGCGAGGCGGCGCTCGGTGCCGTCGACGTCGCGCACCACGAGCACGCCCGGGCTGGTCGGCGTCTCGACCACCGCCAGCGCGCGATGCGCTCCGCTGGCGAACGCCACCACGGCATGGTCGCCACCGTGCAGCGGCTCGAGCGCGCCATCGAGGCCGAGCTTCGCCAGGTGCGAGCGGCCCTCGCGGTTGAGCGCCACGAGCAGCGTCTGGGCGTCGAGCCATACCGGCCGGGTGGGTCCCTTGCCGACGCGCATGTCGCCCGCGACGCTCGGCGCCGTCTCGACGTCGCTACTGAGCGCGAGCGGGTTGCCACCGCGGCGGGGCGCCACGAAGGTCGTCAGCGGCGCGCCGATGGTGACGTGATCCGCGGGTGCCTGGAAGGCGACGGTGCGGCCGTCGGGAGAGAGGCTCACGTTGGAGAGCAGCCCGGCCCGGCCGAGCACGTCTTTCGCCGCGGCGCCGTCGACGCGCCGCCACCACAGCCTCGACAGACCCATGTCGGCCTCGTCCTGGTCGCGCGGCGCGAGGTAGACGAGGTGCTTGCCGTCGGCCGAGATCCGCAGCTCGCGCGGCGGCTGGTCGAAGCCGCTACGGCGCTTGCTGGCGCCACCCTCCTCGCGCTCCACGCGCCACAGCGACACCGGTCCGGTAGGTAGCCAACCGATACCGTCGTAGCGCTGCAGGCGGGTGTCCAGCCAGCGTCCCGCCCCGCGCTCGCTGCTCTGGTCGCGCCAGTCCTCGCGCGTGGTCACCAGCAGGCGCTCGCCATCGGCGTCCCACACGAACTCGAGCACACCCGAGGCGAAGGAGGTCCGGGACCAGGCCTCGCCGCCGTCGGCGGCGATCACGTGGAGTTGCTTCGCCGCGTTGGCGCCGGGGGGCGTCTCGCGCGGCGGCGCCAGGAAGGCGATGAAGCGGCCGCAGGGCGACCAGGCGGCGGCCTCGGCGGCGTTGCCGCCCGTGAGCGCGCGCTCGCGGCCCGTCTGGAGGTGGACCAGGAACAGCCGACGGCGGTAGTGCGGCGGCGCACCGCCCTCGGGCTCGATCACCTCCGAGCGCAGGTAGACGGCGCGCTCGCCGTCCGGAGCGATGGCGGGCTCGCCGATGGTGACGAGGCGGGTGAGATGACGGGGGCGGAGGCGTGGGGCCATGGCAACTCCTAGCGCTGGTCTTCGGTGGGACGCGGGGTGCGGGCGCGGTCGCGCCCCAGGCCGATGTCGTGCAAGAGCACCGCGGTGGCCGCGGCGGCGTTGAGCGAGCCGATGCGGCCGCGCAACGGCACGCGCACCACCTCGTCGCAGGTCTCGCGGACCAGGCGTCGCATGCCGCGCCCCTCGGCGCCGATCACCAGGACGACGTCGCGGTCCCAGTCGACCTCGAACGATGCCAGTTCGCCATCGCCGGCGCTGCCGTACACCCACACCCCGCGCTCCTTGCATTCGCTCAGGTAGCGCGGCAAGTTGGTGACCTGGACCAGCGGCAGGTGCGCCGCTGCGCCGGCGGCGGCCTTGGCGACGGTGGCCGACAGCGGTGGGCTGCGACGCGCCTCGGTGATCACGCCGTGGGCGCCGAGCGCCTCGGCGCAGCGCACGATGGCGCCGTAGTTGCGCGGGTCGGTCACCTGGTCGAGGGCGACGAGCAGCGGCCGCTCGCCGCGCGCCTCGGCCAGCCTGAAAGGCGCCTCCGGCTCCACGAAGCGCAGCTCGGGCAGCTCCGCGGCCACGCCCTGGTGCGCGGTCGTCTTCAGGCTCCGGTCGAGTTCGATGCGCGCGACGAGCTCCAGCGCGACCCCGGCCTGGCGCGTCAGGCGCTCGAGCTCGGCGATGGTCGCGCCGCGCACGCCGCGCGCCACGAACACCCGTAGCACGGTGCCCGCGGCGAGGGCCTCGGTGACGGCATGGCGACCGTAGATGAGCATGGGGGAGTCTACCGCTGCGCGCGTCAGACGGCCGTCGGGGCCAGCCGCGCCCGCGCCATGGCCGCATCGGCCGCGAGCTGCTGCCGCAGCGCTTCCAGGTCGGCGAAGCGGCGCTGACCCCGCAGGCGCGCGATCACGTGGACCGCGATCTGGGCCCCGTAGAGGTCGCCTTCCCAGTCGAACACGTGCACCTCGAGGCCGGCCCTGGGATCGTCGAAGCTGGGTCGCGAGCCGAGGTTGGCCATGCCGCCCTGGCGACTGCCGTCGGGGAGGTCGACCCGAACGACGAACACGCCGGTGGTCAGCGCCTTGCGCGGATCGAGCGCCACGTTGGCGGTGGGTACGCCGATGGTGCGTCCGCGGCGGTCGCCCTCCCTGACGGTGCCGATCACCCGGTACGGGGCGCCCAGCATCGCCGCGGCGCGCTCCACCTCGCCGGCCTCGAGCGCGGCGCGGATCGCGGACGACTTCACCACCTCGTCGCCGATCGCGACCAGCGGCAACACCGCCAGGCGCTCGGTGGCCGCGGCGAGATCACGGACCGTGCCGTCACGGCGGCGACCGAAGCGGAAGTCCTCGCCCACTACGATCGCGCTCGGCTCGCAGCGTGCCAGCGCGCGCACGAAGACCAAGGCCGGCGTCGCCGCGAAGGCGTCGTCGAAGGGGACGATCACCACCTCGGCCGGGGGCAGCCCGGCGGCCTGTCCGGCCTCGTTCAGCAAGACGAGCTTCTCGGTCTCGGTCGACAGGAACGGCTGGCCGGCAAGGAGCGTCTTGGGCGGCGGGAAGAAGGCGAGCGGCAGCCAGGGTCGGTCCAGCTCGCGCGCCACCGCGACGGCATGGTGGATGAGTGCGCGATGGCCCGTGTGCACGCCGTCGAAGGTGCCGAGCACCACCACCGGGTGCTCGCTCTCGCTGGCCGCGAGGGAGCGCCGCAGCGGGGCGAGGTGCCGATCGGGCGGCGCCTGCCACCGTTGCGGCTCCGCGCTCACCGAGGCGCCTCGCGCAGCAGCTCCGGCAGGTTCGGACCGTGCCGTGCCAGCACGTGGCGCAGGCCCAGCACCGTGACGCCCGAGGTCGCCACGTGCCCGCTGGCGATCGCCTGCCACGTGTCGACCGGGTCGCGCCACTCGAGCGCCAGCTCCTCGCCGGGGTCGGCCGCGACGCCGTGCTCGGGTCGGAGCCGATGCGCCTCGAACAGGTACACCAGCTCGTCGGAGAAGCCCGGTGAGGTGTAGAAGCGGGTCAGCAGGCGCAGCTCACCCGCCAAGCTCGTCTCCTCGGCCAGCTCGCGCGCGGCGGCCTGGTGCGGCGCCTCGCCCTCGTCGATCAGCCCGGCCGGCAACTCCCAGGTGCGCGCACCGATCGCCCGCCGCGGCTGCCAGACGCCCAGCACGCGGCCCTGTTCGTCTTGTGCCAGCACCGCCACCGCATCGGCGTGGCGCACGATCTCCCAGCGGCCGTCTTCGCGTTCGAGCCGGAGGATGCGGCCCTGGTAGATGGTCTCTCGCACGCCTCGGCGGTCAGTTGTCGCCGTCGGGGTTGTAGCGCAAGAAGGCGGGGATGTCGTAGTTGGTGGGATCGTAGGAGCGGCCGGCGGCGAGGCGCTGCTGGGTGGGGCGCAAGACGCGGGCGTGCTGGGGCTGGTCGAATCCCGCCGCGATCACCGTCACGCGCACCTCGTCGGCGGCGTCCTCGTCGTAGGTGACCCCGAACAGCACGTTGGGATCCTCGACTTCGGTAGCCTCGCTGATCTTCTCGACGATCTCGTGGGCGTCGAAGAGCGTCAGTTCCTCACTGCCGGTGATGTTGATGAGCAGCTGCTGCGCGCCCTCGACCCCGCGCGCCAGGAGCGGCGACTGCGTCGCACTGGTGGCGGCTTCCTCGGCCAGCTTCTCGCCGCGGCCCGCACCGATCCCCATCAGCACCGTGCCGGCGCCGGAGAGCAGCGTCTTGACGTCGGCGAAGTCGACGTTGATGAGGCCGGGCACGTTGATGACGTCGCTGATCCCGCGCACGCCGTGGTACAGGACGCGGTCGGCGACGCGGAAGGCGTCGGCGAGACGCACCTTGCGATCGAGGGCGGCGAGCAGCCGCTGGTTCTCGACGACGATGAGGGCGTCGACCTTGTCCTCGAGCCGGCGCAGGCCTTCCTCGGCCTGGCGCATGCGCTTGGGGCCCTCGAACTGGAACGGGCTGGTGACGACTGCGACCGTCAGGGCGCCCTGCTCGCGGGCCACCTCCGCCACGATCGGCGCCGCACCGGTGCCGGTGCCGCCGCCCATGCCGGCGGTGATGAAGACGAGGTCGGAGCCGCGCAAGACTTCGGCGATGCGGTCACGATCTTCGATGGCGGCCTGCTCACCGACCTCGGGGTTCGCTCCCGCCCCGAGTCCCTTGGTGAGGTGGTCGCCGATCTGGATGCGGGTGTCGGCCAGGCTGGTGGCCAGAACCTGTGCGTCGGTGTTCGCTGCGACGAACTCCACGCCGCGAAGGCCGGTCTCGATCATGCGGTTGATGGCATTGTTGCCGCCGCCGCCAAGACCTATGACCCGGATGACCGCGTTGTCGCTCTTGCTCATCGCACCACTCCCTCAGGCCCCTGCGCAGGGGCGCTGCCACGCATCTTAGAAGAAGTCCTTCAACAGGTTGCGGATGTTGCCGATGAGGCCGGCTTGTTTCGCGGTCGCGGTGCGCTCCGATCGCCCGCGGCTCGCCATGGTCTGGGTGGGCGCGTGCAGCATCCCGTAGCGCACGAGGCCCACTGCGGTGGCGTGCGCCGGACTGGCGACCACGTCCACCAGTCCCGACACGCCCTCGGGCTTGCCCACGCGTACTGGCAGTCGGAAGCGCTCGGTGGCGACTTGGTCGAGGCCCTGCATCAGCGAGGCGCCGCCGGTGATCACCACGTTGCCCGCCAGCAACTCCAGCGCGCCCATGCGCTGCTCGATGTCGCGCCGCACCAGGTCGAGGATCTCGACCACGCGCGGCTTGATCACCTGGGCCAGCTCGAAGGTCGAGATGGAGGCGGTGTAGGAGGGGTTCGCGACCTCGAGCACCACGTCGCGATCGGCCAGCTCCGGCAACGCCACCCCGTAGCGCTTCTTCACCCGCTCCGCCTCGTCGGGCGGGATGCGCAACAGCTGCGAGATGTCCTGCGTGATGTGGTCGCCGCCGAGCGGGATCACGGCCGAGTGGGCCAAGGTGCCGCGGCGGAACACGCCCACGTCGGTGGTGCCGCCGCCGATGTCGATCAGCAGCGTGGTGGTCTCCCGCTCGGCCTCACCGAGCACCGAGAGTCCCGATGCCAGCGCCTGGACCACCAGGCCGTCGACGTCGGCACCGGCGTCGCCGGAGCAGCGCCTGAGGTTCGAGAGCGGGCCCTGGGCTCCCGCCACGAGGTGCACGTCCACCTCGAGTCGGACGCCCGACATGCCGACCGGGTCCTTGATGCCGTCGTTGCCGTCGACCACGTACTCCTGCGGGATCACGTGGAGGATGTCCATGTTCGCCTCGAGCGGCACCGCCTGGGCGTTCTCGATGC
>SLRS01000001.1 GCA_007130855.1 Trueperaceae bacterium
AGGCAATCGCCGATGCCGGCCGCGAGGACCCGATGGCGCCGCTACGACGCTGTCCTCGAACGCCGGCGCGCCGCACGTCGATACCGTCATTGGCACCGACCGCGACCTGACCGTACATGATCTCTACAAGACCCTCGCCGCAACCCGCCTCGTGGATTACGACCGACTTCGTGACGCCATCGACGTCGACCGCGCCGAGAAGCTCGGCTTCCTCGAAACCGCCTCAGGGAACGAGGAAGAGCGCTTCCCGGCCGAGCGGGATAGCGGTCGTCACGATTCGCGTATCGAAGGTAGCGAGTCTCGCGCTCAGCGACACGGCGAGTTGCAGCAGATAGGTGTCCGTGACCTGCGAGCTGCTGAGCAGCTTCGCCCTCATAACGTCGGGGTCGAGCAGGCTGACGGCGTCCGGCACGAAGCGATGGCGACCGACGAGCATCAGGCTGCCGAGGCTCTCGAGGACGGTGGCGACGGGTTGGGCATTCGAGTACTTCGGGTGGCTGGCGACCCGCACGGTGCCATTCTCCGTCGTCGGACTCGAAATCCAGTCCTCCTTGCCCGGACCACCGAACCAATCGTGGGCCCGATCGTGGTGCGCGTGCGCCGGATCGAGCAAGGCGATCAGCACGTTGACATCGAGGAGGTATCCGCTCATTCGAGTTCGTCTCGGAGGGCGTTCACTTCCTCCATCGTCGAACGGGACGCACCGGGGCCGACCGGCAGGAGCTTCACCCCATTGCGGTACTGGCTGACCCCCGGACGCGTCAACGATGCGCGGGCCAGCTCCGACAGGGTCTGACCGAGGCTCTGCCCCTTCGCGTCGGCGAGTTGGCGTGCGGCCTGCAGCACGTCATCATCGATCTTCACCGTGGTCCGCATTCGACCCCTCCGTCACCTAGCATCACGCATCACGCATCAGCCGTCAAGCTGGGCGGTGAGGGGGGACCAGCCTGTGACCCTTCGGGTATCCGGGGTTCGTGGGAACCTGGGCAGTCGCGGAGCGACGACCCTCCCGGCTGGGCCCGAGGCACGCCCGTCGCCGCGTCCGTCTATAATGCAGCAACACCGAAACGAGGCAGCGACGCTCGCCGCAACTCCGAGCATCCTCGCCCAAAGAGGCTTGGCACGCCGCACGAGAGGGAGGCTGGATCATGAAGATCGTCCGCATCGGACTCGCCCTAGCCCTGCTGTTCGGGCTCTTCGCGTTCGGAACTGCGCCCGTGCAGGCGCAAGACGAGCCCGAGATCACCCTGACGTGGTGGATGAACCCCTGGCGCATCCGCCCGCCCGGCTTCCCGGCAGACCAGACCCCGACCGGCGAGGAGTACGTGCGTTACATTGCCGAGGAGTTCCAGGCGCTGTACCCGAACGTCACGGTGGTGACCGAGGTGGTGCCGAACGCGGGCTTCAACGAGAAGATCAACACCGCGATCTTCGCCGGCAACCCGCCGGATGTGCTGCGCGATCTCAACCTCAACCCCGACTGGGCGCGCGAGGGGCTGCTCGAGCCGATCGACGACTACCTCACCGAGGACGACTGGAACGACTTCTTCGACTACGCCCTCGAGAACGGCCGCATCGACGGCCTGCACTACGTGTGGCCGTGGAGCAACTCGAACAACGGCATGGGCTCGACGCTGCTGCTCAACCCGGCGGTCTTCGCAGAGCGCGGCGTCGCGCTGCCGAACGGGCACTGGACGATCGAAGAGTTCCTCGAGGCCGCCGAGCAGCTCACCTTCGATCGCAGCGGCGATGGGCGGCCCGATGTCTACGCCGTCACCTTCGCGGCGCAGGACCAACTCAACATGCTCGGCTGGCTGCACCGCTTCGGCGCGACGCTGCTGAACGAAGACGCCACCGAGTTCGTCCTGAACTCGCCCGAAGGCGTGCAGGCGCTGCAGCTGTTGGTCGACATGGTCCACGAGTACCGCATCGCGCCCTCAGGCGCCGAGGGTATGGGCGTCTACGACACCATCAGCAACCTCCACACCGGCCGCGCCGCGATGGGCTACGGCGGCATCTACGAGATCGGTCGCATCACCCGCTCCCTCGCCGACGGCCTCATCGACGAGGCGATCGAGGTCGTCATCGCCCCCTTCCCGCACGATCCGGAGGTCGGCCCGGTGGCGTACCGGACCTCGGGCGGCTTCGTGGTCTTCCGACAGGACGACGACTACCGCCGCGACATGGCGATGGAGCTCGCGCGCTTCATCACCAACCGGGAGAACGTGGCGCTGCTCGAGGACCTGCTGTACCTCACCGCGCGGCGCTCGGTGAACGAGCAGCTGCGGTTCGAGGAGGTCCAGGCCTACGCCGACGTGGGCCCGAACGTCGAGATCTACCTCGACGCGATCTCGTACGGCATCCCCTACTTCGGCCCGCTCGAGGTCAACGTCGGGCCCGCGATGGACTACTTCACGGCCGCCATCCAGTCGGCGCTGAGCCTGCAGGCGACGCCGCAGCAGGCGCTCGACGACTTCGTCCGCAACGCCAACCGGGTCGTCTTCGGCAACTAGCATGCCCGCCGACGCGTCCGCCTCGGCGACGCGAACCCCAGCCATACAGCGTCCCATCCGGCAACGGATGGGACGCTGGGCCCGTGCCAACGTCCGCGGCTACCTGTTCCTGCTGCCGCAGTTCAGCGTCTTCTTCGTGTTCTTCCTGATCCCGGTCATCGGCGCGTTCGCCCTGGCCTTCTTCGACTACCGCCCGACCCGGGTCAGCTTCGTCGGGCTCGACAACTTCCGGCGGGTCTTCAGTGACCCGCTGATGGGCATCGCGCTGCGCAACACCGTGCTCTTCACGGTCGGCGTGGTGGTCTTCTGGCTGGGGAAGGCGATGCTGATCGCCTACCTGCTCGACCCACTCTCGAAGCGGCTGCAGACCTTCTACAAGTCGGCCTTCTATCTTCCCTCGGTCACCTCGGGAGTGATCATCTCGCTGATCTGGCTGTGGATCTTCAACCCCACCTTCGGGCTCCTCAACGCCGCCCTGCGCACCTTCGGCATCGAGGGCATCGCCTGGCTCGGTAACCCCAACACCGCGCTCGGGGCACTGATCGCCATGCAGGTGATCATGGGCGGCGGCTCCAGCATCGTGCTGCTCTCGGCGGCGCTGGCGCGCATCCCACGCGAGATGTACGAGGTGGCGATCCTGGACGGCGCCTCGCGCGGGATCGTGTTCACGCAGGTGATCGTGCCGCTGATCAAGCCGGTGCTGCTCTACCTGGTGGTGACCGGGACGATCAACACCTTCCAAGTGTTCGAGAGCATCTACGTCATGACCCAGGGCGGCCCGCAGTTCGCCACCATCACGGTCGTCTACCGCATCTACCAGACCGCCTTCCAGCAGTTCCAGATCGGCCTCGCCTCGGCGCAGGCGATCGTGCTGTTCGTGCTCACCTTCGCGCTCGCCGCGGTCCAGTTCCGCTGGCTCGGAAAGCACGTGGAGTACTGATGGCCACGCGCCGACCTTCACTCTTCCGCCGCGCGGTGATCGATCCCGATCACCCTGTAAAGCCTTCATCGGCTGGCGCAGTGCTGTTCATAGGCATCCTCAGCGTACTGGGGCTCATGACGCTGGTCCCGCTGTACTGGATGGTGGTCACCGCCTTCACGCCGCCCACGCTGGCGGTGCGCTTCCCGCCCGAGCTGTGGCCGTCGAGCCCCACGCTGCGCAACTTCGCGGCGGTGCTCTCGCGGCCGATGTTCGTGCAGTGGGTGATCAACTCGACGATCATGGCGGTGGTGGTGACGGTCTTCACCGTACTCACCGCCAGCATGGCCGGCTACGCCTTCGCCAAGATCCCCTTCGCGGGCTCGAAGTGGCTCTTCTGGGTGCTGATCATCTCGGTGATGCTGCCGTTCGAGACGATCCTGGTGCCGCTGTTCATCCTCATCACCCGCATGGGGCTGGTCGACACCTACGCCGGCCTGATCCTGCCGCTGCTGGCGAGCCCCTTCGGGGTCTTCCTCATGAAGCAGTTCATCCAGACGCTGCCGAGCGAGCTGATGGACTCCGCGCGGGTCGACGGCGCCAACGAGTGGCAGATCTTCTGGCACGTGGTGACGCCGCTGGTGACCTCGGGCATGGCCTTCCTCGGGATCATCACCTTCGTGGCGCAGTGGAACCTGTTCCTGTGGCCGCTGGTCGCGACGCGCTCGTCGGGCATGCGCACCCTCCAGGTGGGGCTGGTGCTGATGCGCGAGGAGGAACCGATGTACTTCGGGCTCCACATGGCCAGTGCGACGCTGGCGGCGATCCCGATCATCATCGTGTTCTTCGCCTTCCAGCGCTACTTCCTTCGCGGCATCACCGTCGGGGCGGTGAAGGGGTGAGCGGGGGCCTGAGCGGCGACCGCACCACCGTCAGCTTCGACCTCGACGGCGTGCTCATGCAGAACCCATTCCTGCGCGGCGTCTTCCCGCACATGCGGCGGCACATGCGGACCGCCGAGCGCCTGCGCGACCTGCCTACCGACGAAGCCGACGACCTGGTCGACCAGGCGGTGCGCGAGGCCTGGAGCGAGCGCATGCTCGCGGGCAAGTTCGTCGACGCCTACGACTGGGACGCGATCTACCGCGACGTGAGCGCGGCGCTCGGCGCGCCGCCGGTCGACGACATCTCGCAGCTTGTGGAGCGCTACTGCCGTGAACCGGGCATGATCGAGCTGCTGCCAGGCGCGGAGGAGGCGCTGCAGGCGTTGCGCGGCGCCGGGCGCCGGCTGATCGCGATCACCAACGGGTACTACGCCTACCAGTTGCCGGTGCTCGAGGAACTGGGCATCGCGCACTACTTCGACGAGGTGTTCACGCCAGATCGGATCGGCTTCGCCAAGCCCGATCCCCAGGTGTTCGAGCTGGCGCGGAGTAGCGTCCACGTCGGCGACACGCTGCTGCACGACGTCTTGGGCCCGCATCTGGCGGGCGTGACGAGCGTGTGGGTGCATGCGAGACTGCCCGAGGCGATCCGGGCGGTGCCGGCGAGCGAGCGGACGGCACACCCAGCATTCCGTGAGTACCTGCAGCAGGTGTTCGAGCGCATGCCGTTCCGGCGGTTCCACCCCGAGGCGGACCTGGCCAACTGCACACCGGACTTCGCCGTCGTGGACGTGCTCGAGGCGGTGCGGGTGATCCTGGGGGAGCCGGCTGACTGACCAGCCCGCGCGCACGTCGGGCCGGTCGAACGCGCAAGACGGCCAGGACGAGGATGTGGCGATACATGTGGGGTCGACGCTCCGCCGGCCCAGCAACACCGACGACCCCGCCTCAACCCCCCATTTGCATCGAGTGCGAGGCGGACGGTCATACGAAGATGCGTGTCTTCGTCGACATCGCACGCCACACTGCGCGTGAAGCGCACATGCGCACCATCGCTTTCGACCTGCGGGTGCGGCGGCCCCACGAAGGAGGGACTCATGCGGGAACACCAATAGGGGTCTCGTTGTGAGAAAGGAACCCGAGTCCAGCCTCCTCGAACAACTGACCACCCACGCCGATACCGGCCATGTGATCCACCCATGGCGAGTCTTCAGTGACATAGCCCCCTGGGTTCACGCATCGTCTTCGGGCAACCACTAGCAGCACCATCAAGCCAGCCCCGGCGTGCCGACCACCACGACGCCGCTATCGGGCGTCGTCGCCACACCCATCTCAGGGTCGAATGCCGCGCCGAACGCCTCCGGGCAACGCGGCTACGACGACGCACAGCAGCGGGCAAGCGAGCCTCCGGGCGACGCCACCCGGGGTTCGGCCGGCGTGTTGCAGCGACCCGACCGGGTCGAGGCGAGAGCGGTCGTGCCACGGGTGCGTAAGGTGACGTCGAGCCAGCGACCGAGGTAGCCGCTTCGCGCTCACCGCCGCGAGCGAGACACCCGTGTACGGCACGAATGGCACCACAGCGACCCCGGCGGCTACTGCCGTCTCGCTTCAACGTGTGTTGCAAGCGCCCCTCAGGCTGCCGAGACCAACCGGTGGAACCGCACCGCCGAGCGGTATCGATCCTGCTCGAGGGCGTACACCACGGCTACCGACCCGCCCTGCTCCAGGACCATCTGTGCGTAGGTCGACATCGGCTCGGCATCGAGCACGCCAGCCTCACGCCAACCACCGACGCCATCGGGCGACGTGCGGAAGGACGTGGCGCCGCCGGGCGCACGGTAGATCGTGAGCACGTCACCCTCGGGCAGGACGATGCACGCGGGTCGGCCGTTGCCCTCGATGACCGATACCGGCGTGCTCCACGTCTCGCCTCCGTCATCGCTGACACTCGCATGGATCCACCGCGGCGCGGCGTTCTGCCGGATCAAGCACAGCAGCGAACCGTCCGAGCGGACGACGAGGTTCGGCTCCGTCCATTGCAGGCCACCACCGGTGGCGACCGTCGCCAGCGGGGACCAACTCGCACCGCCGTCATCTGACCGGACCACGACGCTGGCGATGTCCGCCTCACCGGCGAAGCGACCGAACAGCGGCAACAACAAGGTCCCCGCTCCGAACTCGACGACGGGCCCGCACACCGCCGAGCCGGTCTCGAACGGATGCGCGACGGCCACGGGAGCGTCCCAGCTCAGGCCGTGGTCGCGGCTGCGCCGAACGTACGACGAGACGACCTCTCCGGCGTACACGAAGTAGCTCATCACCACGCTGCCGTCGGCGAGGAGGGCGAGCGCCGGGTCACGCGAGTCGTGCTGCCCATCGTCCTGGATCACGACGGGCGCACCCCACGTACGGCCCGCATCGTCGGAGCGGCGCAGCGCGATGACGCCGCGATCGGACCGCGCGCTCGCCGAGGCGCACACGTAATGGTCGTCGGCATCGCGATACGCCGCCAGGTACCCACCGTCGGCGGCGATCACGAATCCGGGGAAGGCGTGGTGTCGGCCGTGCCCATCCGAGACAGGGGTGGGTCCACTCGCTTCGGGAACAAGAGCCATGCTGCGACCTCGCATCTCGACATCCGCGCGCAGGGCGGCAACGCTGAGCCTAGCATCCTCGTTGCACCCTCACGGCGCCGAGCGCACACCCCGCCAACCGCGGTTGCTGAGCCGGCCTGTCCACAGCTTCGCGGCGCTGAGGCGGTTCGACACCTGCAGATCGGCGGCGTCGTGGCGCCAGCTGCCGCCACGGAATCCGGCGCCGACGGACGTCGAGTCCGGCCACGACGCCACGTTGGCGTCCCCGCCAGCGTCCAGAGCGCCGTCCCCATGCGTCCCCGCGAACGCGCGACCCTCCGCGTTCCCTACCGTCACCGGCCGTTCCCACAGGTTCCCGCTCAACTCCAAGGCGCCGTAGTATCCCGCTCCTGCGTCCCGCCGCCAGCGACCCTCCGCTGGGAACGAACCCACCCGCACAGGCCCCCCGATGCCGCCACCGTAATTCGCGTTCGCGGCCGCCGGCGTCGCCCACTCCGTGATCGTCCCCTCGTTCGCGAGCCCCGTCGGCGGCGTGATGCTCGTGCTGCCCCAGGCGAACTCGTTCGCTACCGGCCTGCGCGGTCCCCGCGCCGCCTTCTCGAACTCGAGCTCGGTCATCGGACGCAGGCCCGCCCAGTCGGCGAAGGCCGCACCGTCCACCCAGCTCATGAAGTTCATCGCCACGAACGGCAACGAGGTCGCGTACGACCCTACGCTCCTGCCGGTGATCCCGTAGCGGCTGCCTGACCTCGTGATCTCCCGCGCGCTCGCCTGCGTATGCGTCAACGTGTTGAGGAAGTCCACGTACTGCCCCTGCGTCACCTGGTACTTCATCACGTAGAACGCCTCGAACCCCGTCGGAAACGACGCATTCGTGCTCCCAGACGGCGAACCCGCGTTGCCCTCGATGGTCCACATCAACTGCCCCGCCGCGTTCCCCAACGCGATCGACGCCTGCCTGTCGACCACGAAGGGCGTGTTCGCCGTCCCTCCTGCCCGGAACTCACCCGTGTCCAATCCTCCCGAACCCAGCGAGAACGGCCCCTGCGGCACGTACACCATCTCGATCGCGAACGGCACCACCTCCACGCTCGCATCCGCCGCCACCCCGTCCGCCACGTAGTCCCACTGCAGGCCAACGCTGGGCGCCGTGAACGTCCCGTAGCCGCTCCCACTCCGGTAGACGAACGCCCCCACCCCGTCGCTGGACACCTCCACCACCGCACCCGACGGCGCCACGTGTCCGCTGCCGGCCAGCGTCGCGTGCTCCCAGGTGCCGCGATCCACGCGGTACTTCACGAAGACCCACGCCGCGTCCCAGTTGTCAGGCGCACGCACCCAGGGCGGTCGAGCCGGACCGCGCCACGACACAGGCCAGCTGATGTCGAGCGACACCAGCCGCGAACCACCGCTGGCACCAGCGAGCGACACGTTCTCGATCGTGATGTATGACGGCGCAGGCTCGAAGTCGCTACCGACGGTGACCGTGACGCTCGCGGTCGCGCTCCTCGATGGATCGGCGTTGCTCGTCGCCGTCACCTCGCACGGGCCCTCGGTCGCTGGCGCCGTGTAGGTGATGGCGTTCCCGCTGCCGCTGATGCTGCCGCACGAGGCGTCCCAGGTGACGCTCCTGTCGAGCGCGCCGGTCACCACCGCCGTGAACTCGATCGCTTCGTTGACGACCAGCGCCGCCGTCCAGGGCGCGATCCGCACCGCGGGTGGGCCACTCGGCGGGGTCACCGTCACCAGGGTGCTGGCGCGCACGTCCGACCGCCCGGTACCCATGGCCGTCACCGTGCACGAACCAGGCTCCTCCGGCGCCGTGTAGCCGATCCTCGAGCCGATGACGAAGCCGTAGCCGTACGGGCAGGAACCTATCGACCCACACGTCGCCGTCCACGTCACGCCCCCCTTGAGGCAACTCCACCGGGCGCTGATCGACACGATCTCATCCACTTCCATCTCCACCTCGGTCGGCGTCACCTCGATGCTCGGCCCCGAGAGGCAGCATCCGCTGACGAGCAACGCCACGAAGAGCAGACCCACCCACCTCACGACCGCCTGCAGCTTCCTCAGAGCGCGCACCTCGTACCTCCCTGCTCTCGTGCCTCGAGCACGACGCTGACGTCCCTCTGTGCTGGGATCGACGTCCGGGCGCACCGGTGAAGCCGGG
>SLRS01000117.1 GCA_007130855.1 Trueperaceae bacterium
GGGCCGGGCGACTCGCCGGGCACCGCGAGCGCGCCGCCGCCGCCGGCGCGTGCCGGGCGCACGAGCGGCGGTACGGACGGCGACGTCGAGGCCCTCCTCGACGCTCCGCTCGAAAGGCGCGCGATCGACCTCGGCAAGCACGCCCCCCGCAAGCTGGCCGAGCTCGGCTTGGTGCGCTACCGCGACCTGCTCGAACACGTGCCGCGGCGCTGGGAGGATCGGCGCGCGCTACCGAGCTTCGCCGCCGCCGCCGCCCTCGAGCAGGCGACCGTCGCCGGCACCTTGCTCGGCCGCAAGGCGCTGCCCACGCGCCGCGGCCTGCACGTGCTGCGGGGCGTGCTCGAGGACCGCGCCGGCGACCGCCTGACGGCCGTGTGGTTCAACCAGCCGTGGCTCGAGAAGGCGTTGTTCCCGGGCCAGCGGTTGGTGGTGACCGGGCGTATCAAACGCCGCGGCCGCCAGCTCGAGTTGGTGGTGAGCGGCCACGAGGTCGACGAGGAAGGGCCGACGCTCTCGACCGGGCGGATCGTCGCCGTGTACCCCACCACCCAGGGCACCAGCCAGGCCTACGTGCGCACGGCCGTCGACAAGCTGCTGCGGGCCCTGCCGCCGCTGCTCGATCCGCTGCCGCTACGGCTGCGTCGCGAGCTCGATCTGATCGACAGCGACCGCGCCTGGCGCGACCTGCACCAGCCGCCCGACGAGGCGGCGCTGCTCGCCGCGCGCGCGCGGCTGACCTTCGAGGAGTTCTTGCTGCTCGAGCTGCGGGTGCTGTTGCAGCGCGACCCCAGCCTGGTCGGCCGCCGTCTGACTGCCCCGCCCGAGGCGCTCGCGACCTTCCGCGAGGCCCTCCCGTTCGCCCTCACCGGCGCCCAGGAGCGGGCGATGGCCGAGATCCTCGGCGACATGGCCACCCCGCGGCAGATGGCGCGGTTGCTGCAAGGCGACGTCGGCTCGGGCAAGACGGCCGTCGCCGCCGCCGCCGTCTGGGTGGCCACGCGTGCCGGCGCCCAGGCCGCGGTGATGGCGCCGACCGAGATCCTCGCCCAGCAGCACTACCTGAACCTCACCCGACTGCTGTGGCCGCTCGGCCTGCGGGTCGACCTGCTGACCGGTACCATCGCCGGGCGCGACCGCGAGGCCGTGCTGGCGCGCGTGGCCAGTGGCCAGACCGAGTTGCTGGTGGGCACCCACGCACTCATCCAGGAGAGCGTCGTCTTTCGCGACCTCGGCCTCGCCGTGATCGACGAGGAGCACCGGTTCGGGGTCGAGCAGCGGCGCAAGCTGCTCGCGAGCCGCCCCGACGTGCTGGTGATGAGCGCCACACCGATCCCGCGCTCGTTGGCACTGACGCTCTACGGCGACCTCGACCTGAGCACGATCGACGAGTTGCCGCCCGGGCGCCAGCCGGTCGCCACCGTGTTGCGCCGCGCGAGCGAGCGCCAGGCCGTCTACCGCGAGCTCCTCGCCGATCTGCAGGCGGGCCAGCAGGCCTACGTGGTGGCGCCGCTGATCGAGGACAGCGAGGCGCTCGACGAGATCAGCTCGGCCACGCGGCTGGCCGACGACCTCCGTGCGCTGTGGCCCGACGACGTGCGCCTGGCCCTGCTGCACGGGCGCATGCCGGCGGCCGAGAAGGCGGCCGCGATGGAGGCCTTCCGTCGTGGCGAGCACGACGTGCTCGTGTCGACCACCGTGATCGAGGTCGGCGTCGACGTCGCGAACGCGACCGTGATGGTGATCGAGAACGCCGAACGTTTCGGCTTGGCGCAACTCCACCAGCTGCGTGGGCGGGTGGGTCGCGGTGCCAAGGTCAGCCGCTGCGTGCTGATCGCCGGCGACGCCAGCCGCGAGACCATGAAACGGTTGAAGGTCGTGGCGCAGCACGGCGACGGCTTCGTCATCGCGGAGCACGATCTGGCGCTGCGTGGGCCGGGGGAACTTCGCGGCACGCGTCAGTCGGGCCTGCCCGACCTGCGCTTCGGCGACCTCGCGCAGGACCTGGCGTTGATCGAGCGCGCGCGCGAGGTGGCGCAGCGCCTGCTCGGCGCCGACCCACGCCTGGAGTCCGCCTGGGCGGTGCGGTTGCGCGCGGCGCTGCGGCGACAGCAGCGCGCCGCCGGCCTGCGGGAGACCCTGTGACGAGGGCGCACGTGGCGAGGCCGGACGCGCGCGACACGACCGCGCCGGCCGCGAGGGAGGGAGGCGCATGAGGACGCTCGGTCGCCTGTTCATCGGTCTGATCGTGCTGGGCCTGATCCTGGGGTTCATGCTGCGCGGCCGCTGGCCGCGGCATCAGCTGCGCTGGGTCATCGCCGTCGCCTTCGTCCCGGCGCTGCTGCACCTGGCCGTCTCGGCGTCGAGCGCCCGAGCAGAGGGCATCGAGTTCAGCCTGGTGGGGCTCTACCTGGTCGTGGTGCTGGCGAGCGTCGCGGCCGCCTGGTGGTACGCCGTGCGGCTCGCACCGACGCGGCCCGGCAGTGCCGCCTTGATGGTGCCGGTGCAGGCGCTGTTACAGGGTCTGGCCACCGGAGCACTGGAGCGCGCCGTGATCGTCACCGGAGCGGCCGTCGACCCGGTAGCCACCGCCGCCTTCGGCGGCGCGGCGATCCTGCTCGGGACCGCGCTGCTGGTGATCTTGCCGACGCGGGCGCACTTCCCCTGGTTGCCGCGTGCCCCCGATTGGTGGGTCGCGCTGCTGCGTGCGCGCGGACGGCGTTGAGCCCGGCGCGCCCTCTGGTAGATTGAGCCGATGGATGCATCCCGGCGAGCGACCCCGCGGCGGCACGCAGGCGCCGTTAGGCCCGCGCTCAGCGTGAGGCACGGTGCCGCCCTGGCGCTGCTGGCGGCGCTGCTGCTGGTCGCCTGCACGCCACCGACCCACGATGGCGAGATCACCTCGGCCACCCCGGTCGGTGACGTGTTCGCGCCACGGCTCGAGGTCGAGCCCGAGCACACCTTCATCGAGCGCTTCGACCCGCCCGGCGCCGGGGCCGGGCTGGCGCTCGCACTCGCGACGGTCGTGCGCAATCCCAACAGCTTCCCAATCGTCCTCGATCGCATCGACTACCGGCTCCTCATCGCCGACGAGGTCGTGGCCGAGTCGCACTTCGATGCCGCTCTGGCGCTGGGCGCCAACGGCAGCGCGGCGCTGGCATGGACCCTCGCCGGCGACCTCGGCGAGCAGCGGGCCCTGTGGAGCCAGGTCGTGGGCGCCTTCGCCGGGGTCCCGTTGCCGTTCGCGGTCGAAGGGCGGCTCGTCTTCTCGTCGCAGAGCTACGCCTTCACCACCGGCACGCGCCGCTTGGTGGAGGGCACCGTCTTGTCGCGCGAGTCGGTGCGCGCGCCGCGGATCCGGCTCGAGAGCGCCGGCAGCCGCGTCATGCTCCTCCACGCCAACGCGCCGGTGGTGGCGCTGACGCTGCTGGCGCAGAATCCCGGCGACGTCGGCTACTTCCTCACCGGGCGCGGCCTACGGCTCGAGCTCAACGACGTCCAGATCGCCGAGCTCGACCTCGGGCCCTTGCCGCTCCCGGCGGGTGACATCGTGCGGACCGAGCTCAGCTTCGTGATCGACCGCTCGCGCCTCGACGAGCGGGCCGCGGAGGCGCTGGAGGAGGCCCTCGCGGGCCGCCGGGGCGACGTCCGCGTCCTCGGTGACTTCGCCTACGACGTCCTGGGTGTCGACAGCTTCCCCGTGGTGGTCACCGATGGCCTGGTCCTGCGGCTGCCGGCTCGCGCGCTGCCGCGCCAGGCGCCGCCCGGCCCCAGCGACGCAGGGTACGACGATGACGAAGCGACCGACTCCGCCACCGAGCCGGACGACGCACCGGACGACGCACCGGACGACGCACCGGACGAGGACTGAGGCGCGGCGGCCGAGCGCGGCTGTCGTTATGATGCGCCGTGCCGCGCATCCTGGTGACCGACGCCATCACCCTGGGCGACGCCCGCTACCCCGACATCGAGGTGTTCGACCGGCCTGGCATCGCGCGCGCCGAGCTGCTCGAGGTGATCGGCGACTTCGACGGCCTCATCACCCGCTCGCGCACGCAGGTGGACGAGACGCTGCTGCGCGCCGCGCACCGCCTGACCGTGATCGGGCGCGGTGGGGTGGGTGTCGACAACATCGACCTCGACGCCGCCAGCCGGCGCGGCATCGTGGTGCTGAACGCCCCGGAGGCGAACACCACCTCGGCGGCCGAACTCGCGATCGCGCTGCTGTTCGCCGCTGCGCGCGGGGTGGCGCGTTCCGATCGCAGCATCCGAACCGGCGGCTGGGACCGGGCCTACCTGGGGCGTGAACTGACCGGCGCGCGGCTCGGCATCGTCGGCCTGGGACGGATCGGCAGCCTGGTGGCGCAACGCTCCGCCGGCCTCGGCATGCTCCCGTCGGCGTACGACCCCTTCGTGACGCGTCAGCGCGCGGAGGAGCTCGGCGTGACGCTCTTCGAGCGGCTCGACGCCCTGCTCGAGCGCACCGATGTGCTCACCGTCCACACGCCGCTCAACGACGAGACGCGCGGCATGATCGGCGCACCGGAGCTGGCGTTGATGCCGCGCGGCGGGATCGTGGTGAACGCTGCGCGCGGCGGCATCGTCGACGAGCGCGCGCTCGTCGCGGCGCTCGACAGCGGCCAGGTGCGCGCCGCCGGCATCGACGTGTTCGCGCAGGAGCCGCCGCCGGCCGACCATCCGCTGCTGGCGCGCGAGGACGTGGTGATGAGCGCGCACCTCGGTGCCAACACCGTCGAGGCGCAGGCGCGGGTGGGCGCCGAGATCCTCGAGCGCACCGCGCTCGCGCTGCTGGGCGACCTCTCGCGCGGGGCCGTGAACGCGCCGGCCTTGGCACCGCAGGTGGTCAAGGCGCTGGGGCGCTACCTCGAGCTGGGCGAGGCGCTGGGCCGCGTGGTCAGCCAGCTCACGCCCGGTCGCGTGCGTGAGTTGGCCGTGCGCTGCGAGGGCAGCTTCCGCGAACCGCCCGAGCCGATCAAGGTGGCCGTCGCGAAGGGATTCCTGGAGAGCATCCTCGACGAGCCGCCCAACTACATCAACGCCGTCGCGATCGCCAAGGAGCGCGGGGTGCAGGTGCGCTTCGAGGAGGCGCCCGCCAGCGGCGGCTACCGCCGCCAGGTGACGGTGCTCGCGAGTGGTAGCGGCCCCACCACCGAGGTCGCCGGCACGGTGCTCGGCGACCTGCCTCGGATCGTCGCCATCGACGGCTACCCCATCGAGATCCGCCCCGAGGGGACCATGCTGATCTGCACCAACTACGACCGCCCGGGCGCGATCGGCAAGGTCGGGACGATCCTCGGCGACGCCGGCGTCAACATCTCCGCCATGCAGCTCTCGCGCGTGGGCGACGACGGCCTGGCGATGTTCGCGCTCACGCTCGACCAGGTCCCGCCGGAGCCCGTCCTGGAACTGCTCCAGAGTCTCAGCGACGTGATCCACAGCCTGCGCACCGTGCGGCTGTAGGGTAGACGCCATGGTGTTGGAAGAGCGCCTCCTGGCACCCGGCCCGGTGCCGATCTCGCCGGCGGTGCGTACCGTCATGGCCCGCCCGGCGGTCCATCACCGCTCCGCCACCTTCCGCGCCGCGTTCGTGCGGGCCCGCTCGCTCCTGGCCGAGGTGCTGCAGGTGCCCGGTGAGGACGTGCTGCTCCTCGGCGGCGCGGGCACCACGGCCTTCGAAGCGGCCTTCGTCGCCTGCGTCCCGCCGGGGGCCACGGTGGTCGCCGCCCATGCGGGCAAGTTCGGCGAGCGTTGGGCGCAGCTGGCGCGCCGCTACGGCCACCATGTGACCAGTGTCGAGGCGCCCTGGGGCAGCGTGCTCGAGCCGGCCTCGGTGGCGGCCGGGCTGCGCGCGGAGCCGCAGGCCGGCGTGCTGACGATCACCCACTCCGAGACCTCCACCGGGACGCTCCACGACCTGCGCGCCATCGCGGCCGCGGCGCGCGCGGCCGCGCCCGACGTGCTGATCGTGGTCGACGCCGTCACCAGCCTGGCTGCCGCCGAGCTCCGTCCGCGCGAGTGGGACCTCGACGCGGTCATCGCGGGGTCGCAGAAGGGCCTGATGTTGCCGCCCGGGCTGGGCTTCGCCTGGCTCTCGGAGCGCGCCTGGGCGCGCCTGCCCGAAGCGGGGCGGCGGCACCCGGCGTTCACGCTCGACCTCCATGCCGAACGGCCGCGGCAGCGCCAGGGCGCCACCGGCATCACCCCGCCGGTGCCGCTGGTGTTGGCGCTCGAGGTGGCCCTCGAGCAGCTGCTCGCGTTCGGGGTCGAGTCCTGGTGGTGGCACAAGGCGAACCTGAACGCGGCCGTCCTGGCGGGGCTCGACGCGCTCGGCTGCCGAGCGTTCGCGGCCCGGCCCAGCCCTGCGGTCGCGGCCGTATGGGTGCCCGCTGGGGTCGAGGCCGCGGCCGTGTCGCAGGCGCTCTTGGCGCTGGGCGTGCGGGTCGGTGGCGGCCAGGACACGTTCGCCACGCGCATGCTGCGCCCCAGCGTGCTCGGCTACGTCGACGCGTTCGACGCGCTCGCCATCGTGGCGGCCTTCGAGCGCGCACTGCACGCCCTCGCGCTCCCCGTCACGGTGGGCGCCGGCGTGGCACGCTTCCAGCGCCGTCTGGTCGACGGCGTCTGAGCCCGCCGGGCCCGCGCCAGCGACGTCGCGAAGGGTCTCAGCCGCGGGCGACGAAGGCCCACACCGATGACGCCTCACGCACTGGACCGCGGTCGAAGTCGCCGTAGCAGCGCACGTCGACGAAGCCCGCCGCGCGCAGCGCGCGCTCGAGCTCGAAGCGCTGGAAGTAGCGCTGCCGTAACGTCGCACGGCGGCGTCGCAGCAGGCCGTCCGCGCCCACCTCGTCGAGCCGTTGGTGGCTCAGCACCACCTGCTGCACCGGATCGTGATGCTGCCACACCAGCAGGTCGGCCTGCTCGCCCGCCAGACCCGACCAGGCCGGTTCGGCGCGCACCACCGCGTCGTTGCCGAGGCGCGGAACGTACACGTCGCAGGCGAACGCCCCGCCGTCGTCGAGGTGCTCGCGCGCGCGCGTCAGCGCGGCATCCTGGTCGTCGAGCCGCTCGAGGTGCATGAGCGTGTTGAACGGCGCCAGCACCAGGGCGAAGCGCTCCTCGAGCGCCAGCGTGCGGGCGTCGGCGTCGATGAGCCGGATCCGTGCCGCGAGGCCGGGGTCGTGCTCGGCGGCGGCGTGCAGGCGTTGGGCAGCCCGCGCGCGCATCGCCGGGTGCGGCTCGACGGCGACCACCGGAAGCCCGAGCGCCGCCAGCGCCAGCGTGACGCGTCCGGTACCGGCGCCGAGCTCGAGCACCGCGCCGGCCTGGTCCTCGGCCAGGCGCCGATAGAAGTGCAGGTCGTCGCGGTAGCCGTCGTGCTGCAGATCGTAGAGCCACGGATCGCCGTAGAGGTCGTTCACGCCGTCGCCCCGGTCACGACGGCGCCGGTCCCGATCGGTCGGCGCCGGCGCTCGCAGCCAGCGCGCCGCGCGCGCCGGCAGCCAGCTCCGCGATCGTCGCGTCCGCCAACCGCAGCACCCGGTCGGCAACCGACACGAGTGCCGGACGATGGCTCACCGCCAGCACCAACCGATGCTCGGCCTGCCGGCGCAAGACCGCCACCACCTCGCGCTCGGCATGTTCGTCGAGCGCGGAGGTGGGCTCGTCGAGCAGCAGCACGGCCGGGTCGCCGAGCAGGGCGCGCGCGATCGCGAGCCGTTGCCGCTGACCGCCCGAGAGCCCGCCGCCGTCCTCGCCCAGGTCGGTGTCGAGCTGTGCCGGGAGGGCTCGCACCGTGGCCGCCATCCCGACCTGCTCGAGCGCGTGCCACAGCGCCGGCTCGTCGAACCCGCGGCCGAGCGCCAGGTTGTCGCGCACCTTGCCCGACAGCAAGTCGGTGCCCTGGGCCACGGCGGCCACCAGCCGCCGCAGGCGCGCTTCGTTCGACGCCACCTCCTCGCCGCACACCAGCACCCGCCCCTCGCTCACGGCCACGAAGCCGAGCAGGGCCCGCAGCAGCGTGGTCTTGCCCGCGCCGCTCGGGCCCACCAACGCCACCAGCGCCGGCTGCGAGAGCCGCAAGGAGGCCTCGCGCAACACCTCGGGGCCGTTGGGAACACGCAATCGCACCCCTTCGAGCACCAAGCTCGGGCCGGTCGCGTCGCCCGACCCGGGGTCGCCCCGTCGGCCGGCGCTCGCGGCCGGGCGTTCGTGACCGGCCGGGCCGACACCGTCGGCCGTGCCGGTGAGCAGCACCAGCCGGCGCCAGGCGGCGCGTGCTTGCTGCGCCATCGCCAGCGCGCGCGGGAGCAGTTGGGTGGGCGTGGCGAGCAGGGCCACGAGCGTCACGAACGAGACCAGCTGGCCGATGGTGATGATGCCGGCGGTCGCGCGCTGGACCAGCAGCGCCACCAGGCCACCGACGGCGACGAACACCAGCACCTGCGACACCGGCACCTGCAGCGCCGCGAAGGTGGTGCGCCGCGCCATGGCGCGCTCGGTGGCGCGGTTGTCGCGCGCCAGGCGCTCGGCGACGAAGGCGTCGGCGGCGTACGTGCGCACCGTCTCGTGGTGCCGGAAGGCCTCCTGCAGGCGCGCCCCGACCCGCTCGAGGCCGGCCTGGTGGCGGTCGCTGGCGGCCTCGATGCGGCGACCGATCAGGCGCAGCGCCACGACCGCCGGCAGCGCCAGCAGCACCAGCGCGCCGGTGGCGAGGAGATCGGTCCACGCCAGCAGCGCCAGCACCGCCACCAGGGTGGCGCTCTCGGCGACCGCGCTGCCGAGCGCGTAGAGCACGAAGGTCTCGACCTCGCGGAGGTCGGCCAGCAGGCGCGCGCTGAGGCCGCCGCTGCTGCCGGGCAGGGTGCCGGGCGGAC
>SLRS01000064.1 GCA_007130855.1 Trueperaceae bacterium
GCCTCGGCCCGCTCGACCAGGCACCGCTGTTGGCGGCCTTGCACGGCGCCGCCGAGAGCTGGCAGGCGCTCGGTGCGCCGCTCGGCGACGAGCCGGAGCTCGTCGATCTGGCGCTCGGCGACCGCCATGCCCTGCTCATGGGCATCGGTGGCGGGAGCCACGTGCTGTTGGTGGTGCGCAACGGCGGGGCCATCAGCGCGCTCGGCGCGCGCCTCCGCGGCCAGCGCCGGGCCCTGGCGGAGACCTTCGCAGCGGCCTCGCCGGACACCCAGCGCACACTGCCGTGAGACGCCGAGCGCTGCGCGAACCGTGAGCCGCGAAGCGGTCCGCCTGCCCCTGCCCGACGACGACGCCAGCGCCGCCCTCGCGCGCGCGACGGTCGCGGCCTTGCCCGCGGGCGCGCTGCTGGTGCTCACGGGGCCGCTCGGCGCCGGCAAGACCACCTTCGTACGGCATCTCGCGCGCGCGCTCGGCAGCCCCGCCGAAGTGACAAGTCCCACCTACGCGCTCGTGCACGAGTACCCCACCCCGGCGGGCACGCTGGTCCACGTCGATGCCTACCGCTTGCGCGGAGCGGCCGCGCTGCGCGCCCTGGGCCTCGACGAGCAGCGCGAGCGCGCCCGGCTCACCGTGGTCGAGTGGGGCGAGGCGCTGTTGGCCGACGAGCCGGAGGCGTACCACTTGGCGCTCGATCGCGCCGGCGACCCCGACGTGGCGCTGCACGGCGCGACCTGGCGACGGTCGCCGGAGCGCTAGCATGCGCGCCGTGGAGGGCTGGATCCTGGGGATCGACACCGCCACCGCGTGGCGCTCGTTGGCCCTCTGGCGCCCGCAGGACGACACCGTCGAGCGCGACACCGAGCGGCTGGAGCGGGCCATCGCCGGGCGCCTGATGCCCGACCTGAAGGCCTTCCTGGCGCGGCACGGCGTCGGCCGCGAGGCCTTGCTCGCGATCGGCGTCGGGGTCGGGCCGGGGTCCTACACCGGCATCCGCATCGGCGTCGCCACCGCGCTCGGCCTGGGTCGCGCGCTCGGGGTGAAGGTCTCCGGGAGCGGCACGCTGGAGGCGATCGCCTACGCTGCACTGGCCGATGGCGAGACCGGCTGGGCGCTGGTCGACGCCCGCCGCGGGCGCGTGCACGCGCTGCGCGCCACGCGGCAGGGGCATGCCTTGCTCACGCTGCGCGGACCGCGGCTGCTCGCGCGCACCGCGCTCCCCGCCGACGGCACGGTGCGTAGCGAAGATCGGGCGCCCGACGCCGCCTGGCATGCCCGCAGCGCAGCGAGCGGCGCCCCACCAGTGCCGAACTACGGCTGAGCGACGGGCCCGGTGACGACAGGCGGCGTGGGTATACTGCACCGACCGCGGCGCCGTCGGCGCCCAGCCCCACGGCACACGGCAACTGCGCGCCTCGGCCGAGCCCGGCGCCTGGAGACACGATGATGAGATTCTGGCAGGAGATCGGCGTGGACCTAGGGACCGCGACCGTGCTGATCTACGTGAAGGGCAGGGGCATCATGCTCCGCGAGCCCTCCGTGATCGCGATGGTCCGCGACACCGGCGACGTCAAGGCGGTCGGCGACGAGGCCTACCGCATGCTCGGCCGTACGCCCGGGAACATCGTCGCCGTGAGGCCGATGCGTGACGGCGTCATCGCCGATTACGACCTGACCGAGAAGATGCTCAAGGCCTTCGTCCGCAAGGTGGTCACCGGCGCCGGCCGCTTCCTCAAACCGCACATCATGGTGTGCGTGCCCTCGGGCGTGACCGAGGTGGAGCGCCGGGCGGTGCTGCAGGCCACCCGCGAGGTCGGCGCGCGCAAGGCGTTCCTGATCGAGGAGCCGCTCGCGGCTGCCATCGGTGCGGGCGTCCAGATCGCCGAGCCGACCGGCTCGATGATCGTCGACATCGGCGGCGGCACCACCGACGTCGCGATCATCAGCCTCGGAGGCATCGTCGTGTCGGAGTCGCTGCGCATCGCCGGCAACGAGTTCGACGAGTCGATCATCCGCTACATCCGCCACAAGGAGAACCTGCTGATCGGCGACCGCACCGCCGAAGAGGTGAAGATGAAGGTCGGCGCCGCCGTGATGGTGCGCCCGGACGACAGCCGCGAGATCGAGGTCCGTGGCCGCGACCTGATCAACGGCCTGCCCAAGACCATCCGGGTGGCCACCGAGGACACCGTCGAGGCGCTCAAGGAGCCGATCCAGAAGATCGCCGACGGCGTGCGCCGGGTGCTCGAGGCGGCGCCGCCGGAGTTGGTCTCCGACGTCATCGACCGAGGCATCATCATGACCGGCGGCGGGGCGCTGCTGCTGAACTTCGACGAGCTCCTGCGTCAGACCACCGGCATCCCGGTGGTGGTGGCCGAGAACGCGACCGACTGCGTGGCCTTGGGCACCGGCCAGGCGCTCGACATGATCCCGGTCCTGCAAGACGCGTTGATCTCCGACACCTTCCTGCGCCGCTGATGCCCCGGCACGGCTCGCTGCAGGCGCTGCTGACGCTGCTGACCGGCACGCTGCTGGCGTGCGCGGGCCTCGCCTGGGCACAGGACCCGCCGCCGGCCACCGAGGTGCGGCTGCGCGCCTTCCCGCTCGAGCGCATCGAGCCGGGGCTGGAGGGCTTCGGCCTCACGGCCGGTCCCGGCAACCGGATCGAGCGTTTCTGGGTGCGCGTGCTCGCGCGCCAGGACGGCCTCGGCCCCGGCGGACAACCGCTGGTGCTGATCGCGGCGAGCGGAGCGCTGATCGACGCGGCCGGCGGCGTCGCCGCGGGCATGAGCGGCAGTCCGGTCTACCTCGATCTCGATGGCGAGCAGGCGCTGCTCGGCGCGATCGCCTACGTCTTCCCCGACAGCGACGGCCATCTGGCCCTGGTGACACCGATCGAAGCGATGCGCAGCCAGACCCTCACACGGGCCCCACCCTGGCGGGCGCCGACCGGCGCCGTCCCCGTAGCCACGCCGGTGCTCGTCGCCGGTCTCGGTGCGAGGGCGCTGGCGCTGCTCGAGGACACCGTCCTGGCGCTGGCGCCGCAGCGCCTCAGCCCCGTACGGGCGGGCGGCTCCGGCCCCGGCGACAGCGATCCGACGCCGCTGCAGGCGGGTTCCGCCATCGCGCTCCAGTTGGTGCGGGGCGATGTCGACGTGGCCGCGATCGGCACGGTCACCGAGATCGTCGGCCCCGGACTGCTGGCGCTCGGCCATCCCTTCCTCGGGACCGGGCCCGCCTCGTGGGCGCTCGCACCCGCATCGATCACCGCGATCGTGCCCAACCGGCGGGTGCCGTTCAAGCTCGCGAACGTCGGGCCCGAACTCCTCGGAGCCGTGGTGGCGGACCGGCCGGCCGGCGTGGCCGCCCGCCTCGACGAGCGCCCCGAGCTGATCCCCGTCACCCTCAGCGTCGACCTCGAGGGGCAGCGCCAGACGCTGCGGTTCGAGGTGGCCGCCGCCGAGCCGCTGTGGCCGCTGCTGGTGGCCGTGGCCACGCTCGAGGCGCTCGACCGCGCCTGGAGCCGCGTGGCGCCGGGCAGCGCCACGCTGGCCTGGGAACTCGGGCTCGAGGGCGGCCCGCCGCTGCGGCTGCTCGAGCAGGTCTCGAGCGCCAGCGACGTGGCGCTGGCCGCGGCGCGCATGGCCGGCGCGCCGCTGGCGCTGCTGGCCGAGAACGCCTTCGAGACGCCCCGGCCGACGTCGCTGCAGCTGCTGATCGAGGTCGACGAGCGGCGCCGTGACGGCGAGCTGGTCGAGGTGCTGCTCGAGGCGGGCCCGCTGCGCGCCGGCGGCACGATCGGCCTGCACCTGCGGCTCCAGCCCTGGCGCCGCCAGAGCGAGGTCCACACCCTCAGCGTGACGCTGCCCGACGCGCTCGCTGCCGACGCGGAGCTCGTCGTCCGCGGCGCCGGTGAACCGCGCGACGACGACCACGATGGCGGTGTCGATACCCTCATCCTCTCCTACGCCGAGCTGCTGACGGTGCTGCGCGAGCGGCCCCGCAGCGGCGACCTGGTGATCGAGGTGATGGGTGCCGACGGGCGCTGGCAGGTGCTCGAGCGCCGCTCCTTCCCCTACCTCGTGCGCGGCGTGGAGCGCGTCGCGCTCGAACTCGACGCGAGCGACGATGACGACGACTGACGACCTGCGCGGCAGCCACGCCCTCGCCGCGGCCATTGGCGCGTTGCACCTCGGTCCCGATCGACCCGTCGAGGCGCTCTGCCCGCACGACCTGCCGGGTCCGGACGCGATCGTGGTCTGGCCCGACGCCGAGCCGGCCGCGCTGGCGGCGCTCGCGGCCGCCGGCGTCACGGCCGTGGTCACCCGCGCCGCCGGCGAAGAGGCTCGCGCGCTGCTCCAAGAGGCCGCCGCCGCTGCCGACCTGACGCTGCTGCTCGTGGACGACCCGCGCTTGGCCCTCGCGCGATTGAGTCGGCTGCTCGATCGCCGCCCCCTCGCCGCTGCATCGGGCGTGCACCCCAGCGCGATCGTGCACCCGAGCGCCGTGCTGGGCACGGGCGTGCGCGTCGGTGCCGGGGCGGTGGTCGCGGCGCGCGCACAGCTCGGCGACAGGGTCGCGGTGGGGCCGCTGACGAGCGTGGGCGAGGCCGCGCGCATCGGCGACGACAGCGTCCTGTTCGCACGGGTGACGCTCTACGACGGCGTCAGCCTCGGCCGGCGCTGCCGGGTGCACGCCGGCGTGGTCGTGGGCGCCGACGGCTTCGGCTACGCCTTCGGCCCGCGCGGAGCGGAGAAGATCCACCACCTCGGCGGGGTCGAGATCGGCGACGACGTCGAGCTCGGCGCCAACACCTGCGTCGATCGCGGCACGCTGCACCCCACGCGGATCGGCGACCGCTGCAAGCTCGACAACATGGTGCAGGTGGGGCACAACGTGGTGATCGGCAACGACGTGGTCATCGCCGGGCTGTGCGGCATCGCCGGCAGCGTGCGCATCGGCGAAGGCGCGCTGCTCGGAGGCGCCGTGGCGATCGCCGACCACGTCTCGATCGGTGCCGGGGCGCGGCTCGCCGGACGCGCGGGGGTCACCAAGGACGTCCCCGAAGGTGAGACCTGGGGCGGCTTCCCGGCCCAGCCGCTGCGCCGTTGGATCCGCGAACGCTACCTGATCGGCCGGCTCGAGACGATGTGGCGCGCGCTTCGCGCTCCCCAGCGCGCGTGAGCGCGCGGGGGGTGGAGGGGGTCGGGATCCACTCCGGTCGGCGGGGCCGCGTGCGACTCCACCGCGACGACGGCCGGCTCCGCTTCCGCCTCGGCCGTCACGAGGTGCCCGCCGATGCCGATGCCGTCGTCTCCACCAAGCGCTGCACGGCGCTCGGGGCCGATGGCGCGTGCGTGGCGACAGTCGAACACCTGCTCGCCGCGCTGCGCGTGGCCGGGTTCTGGACAGGCGTGGTGGTGGAGGTCGAGGGACCGGAGCTGCCCATCCTGGACGGCTCGGCCGGGCCCTGGCGCGACGCGGTGGCGGGGCTCGGCGAGCCGCCTCCGACGCCCGTCCCGTGGCGCCCGAGCGCCGCGCTGCACTTCCGGCACGGACCGACGCGTGTGCGGCTCGAACCAGGCGCCGAGCGGCTGACGGCGAGCATCGCGTATGCCCACCGCGCCATCGGAGCCCAGCGCTGGTCCGGCGCTCCGGAATGCTTCGACGGCCTGCTCGACGCGCGTACCTTCGCGACCCGCGGCGAAGTGGAGGCCCTGCGCGCTGCCGGTGGGCTCCTCGGCGCCGCCGAGGGCCGTGGTATCGTGTTCGATGATGACGGACCAGCAGCACCGCTGCGTTGGCCCGACGAACCCGTGCGGCACAAAGCGCTCGACGCGCTCGGCGACCTCGTGTTGTTCGGACGTCCGTTGGCGGGCGATCTGTCCATCGAGCGCGGCTCGCACGCCGCGCATGTGGCGTTCATGTTGATGCTGCGATCGCGCGCCGACGTCGAGCGGGACGGGGCGCCTCCATGACGACGGAGCCGCTGCGCGTCGCCGTCGTCGGCTACGGCGTCATGGGACGCCACCACGCCAACGTCTACGCAGCGCTCCCGAGCGTGCAACTCGTCGCGGTGGTCGAGCCCGATCCGGGTCGGCGCTGGGCCGCGGGCGAGCGCTACGGCTGCGCCACCTTCGCCGACCTCGAGGCGATGCTCCGCGCGGTGAGCATCGATGCCGCGAGCGTCGCGAGCCCGACGAGCACCCACCACGCCCTCGCCAGCCGCCTACTGACCTGCGCCGTCCACGTCCTGGTCGAGAAGCCCGTCGCCACCAACGTCGACGAGGCGAGAGAGCTCGCGGCACTGAGCCGCAGCCACGGCGTGGTGATGCAGGTAGGACACATCACCCGCTTCTACAAGGCGGTCCAACAGCTGCGTCAGGCGGTGCGCCAGCCCTACCTGATCGAGGCCAGACGGCTCACCCCCAACGCCCGCATCCGCGACGTCGGCGTGATCCTCGATCTGATGATCCACGACATCGACATCGTGCTCGGCCTGGTCGACAGCCCCGTGGCCGACGTGAGCGTCGCCGGCCACGCGCTCAACGGCACGCCCTTCGAGGACGTGGCAGCGGCGCAGATCATCTTCACGAACGGCTGCATCGCCCGCTTCCTCGCCTCGCGCGTGGCGCCCGACGCCGAGCGCTCGCTGGTGGTCGCCGAGGCGCAGCGCACCTACCGGCTCGACTTCTCCCGCGAGCCGCACACCGAGATGGCGATCTACCAGGCCCGCCCCACCGGCGACGAGATGAACCACGTGCACGTCGACCGGCACGTGATCTACGAGGACAACCCGCTGCGCAAGGAGCTCACGCACTTCCTGGCGCGGATCCGGCTCTCGGCCGCGCCGATCGGCACGCTCGACGACGATCTCCGCTCGCTCACGCTGGCGACCGACCTGACCCAGAGCCTGCGCACGGGCACGCCGCCGCTCGTGGCGGCGCACGGCGACTGATCCACAGCAGATCCGCGGTGTTCACCACAGCGCGCGGTAGACTCGCGCCATGGAAGGTCTCGTCAGGCGCGTCCTGCCGCACCGCTACCCATTCCTGATGGTCGACGCCTTGGTGTCGCAAGACGGCGACCGTTTCGAGTGCGTGAAGAACGTCAGCCACAACGAGCCCCACTTCTCGGGCCACTTCCCGAACGAGCCGGTGATGCCTGGCGTGCTCATCATCGAGGCGCTGGCGCAGGCGGCCGCGGTCGGGCTAGCGCTGCGCGAGGGCGACGCTTTCCGTGAGGGACGCGGCGGGTACTTGGCGAGCATCGAGCGGGCCCGCTTCCGACGCAAGGTGGTGCCGGGCGATCAGCTGCGGCTCACGGGCACCATCACGCGCTTCCGCCGCGGGCTGTGCACCGTCGCGGCGGTCGCGCTCGTCGGCGACCAGGTCGCCGCCGAAGCCACGCTCTCGTTCGTCTTCGCCGCTTGAGCACCGTGGCGCCCCGGATCCATGCGAGCGCGCAGGTCGACCCGAGCGCCGAGCTCGGCGATGGCGTGGTGGTGGAGGCCTTCGCCGTGATCGAGGCGGGCGTGCGCATCGGCGCGCGCGCGCTGGTGCGCGTGGGCAGCGTCTTGCACGCCGCCACGCGCATCGGCGCCAGGGCCGAGATCGGGCCCTACGCCGTGGTCGGCGGCGCGCCGATGGACACGCACTACCGCGGCGAGCCGACCTTCGTCGAACTCGGCGACGACGTGGTGCTGCGCGAGTTCGTGAGCATCCACCGGGCCACCGGCGAGGGAGCCGTCACGCGCGTGGGCGCGGGAAGTCTGGTGATGAGCGGCGCCCACATCACGCACAACTGCCGCGTCGGCGAGCGCTGCGTGATCACCACCCAGGTGCAGCTCGGCGGGCACGTCGAGATCGGTGACGACGCCGTGTTGGGCGCCAACGCCATGCTCCACCAGTTCTGCCGGGTGGGCCGGGGCGCGATGTTCGGCGCCGCGTCGGCCTCCAACCAGGACGTGCTGCCGTTCATGATGGCGCGCGGCAACCCGGCACGCCACTACCGCCTGAACCGCGTCGGGCTGCTGCGCCGGCAGCTGTCCCAAGGCGACTACGCCGCCCTCGAGGCGGCGGTGCGCGCGTTGCGCCGCCGTGACCACGACGCCCTCGCCGCGCTGGCGCGCGAGCATGCGCTGGTCGCAGAACTGGAGGCCTTCCGCGCCGGCTCGCGCCGCGGCGTCAGCCGCTTCGTGGGACGCTGATGGCCGCGCCGCGCCGGCAGGTTGTGCTGGTGAGCAACGGACCCGGCGAGCTCACCACTTGGGTCCGTCCCGCCCTGCGCGCCTGGCGCGCGCTCGACCCGAGCGCGCGGATCGCGCTCGCGCTGGTTCCCTGCCAGTTCGCCAGCGGCGGCGAGGCGGCGCTGGCCGCCACCTTCGGCGCCGATGCGGTCACCACGCCCGCGGCCTACCTGCGTGCCGCGGCGCTCGGTCGGGCACCGGCCGAACTCGTCGACCCCACCACCCGCCCGGGCGACCCCGGCGTCGTGCTGTCGATGGGCGGCAACGGCGCTGTGGCCGTGGCGCTCGCGCGCCGGCTCGGCTTCCCCGTGATGCGCTACAGCTTCGTCCCGTACCTCGCCCGCGGCATGCAACGCCTGTTCGTCCACGACGAGCACACGGCGCGCAAGGCTCGGCGGCTCGGCGCGCCGCCAGGACGCGTCGAGGTGCTGGGCAACCTCGTCGCCGACGCGCTCGAGCAGGCCGAGCCGGCCGCCGCGACGGGCGACCCCCACGTGCTCTTGTTCGCAGGCTCGCGCGACGCCTTCGCGCGCCACCTGATCCCGTTCATGCTGGCCGTCGCCGACGCGCTCGCGGCGCGCTACCCCGGCGC